>NZ_JBBNAH010000169.1:0-5819 GCF_037994325.1 Pseudomonas sp. | reverse complement strand
CACGCTGCGACAGCCTTTAACCACCGCAATCTGCTTTTTCAAACCCAGTTGTTCTGGCACGCCAAGGTCGAACGCGGCTTGGCTGATAAAGGTCAGGCTGGTGGTGTGCAACATGCCGCCGTAGCTGCCGAACATGGGGCGGTAGTGCACCGGTTGCGGGGTGGGGATCGAGGCGTTGGCATCGCCCATCAAGCTCGCGGCAATCGCGCCGCCCTTGAGAATCAGGGTTGGCTTGACGCCAAAAAACGCCGGGCGCCACAGCACCAGATCAGCAAACTTGCCCACTTCAATCGAGCCCACTTCATGGCTGATGCCATGGGTGATCGCCGGGTTGATGGTGTATTTGGCGATATAGCGCTTCACGCGGAAGTTGTCGTTACCGGCGCCATCGCCGGGCAACGCGCCGCGCTGTTTTTTCATTTTGTCGGCGGTCTGCCAGCAGCGTGTGATCACTTCGCCAACGCGGCCCATGGCCTGGCTGTCAGAGCTGATCATGGAGAAGGCGCCGAGGTCATGCAGGATGTCTTCGGCGGCAATGGTTTCGCGGCGAATGCGGCTTTCGGCAAAGGCCACGTCTTCGGCAATGCTCGGGTCCAGGTGGTGGCAGACCATCAGCATGTCCAGGTGTTCGTCGATGGTGTTGCGGGTGAACGGCCGCGTCGGGTTGGTTGAGCTGGGCAATACATTGGGCAGGCTGCAGGCCTTGATAATGTCCGGCGCATGGCCGCCACCGGCACCTTCGGTGTGGTAGGTGTGAATGGTGCGGCCCTTGAACGCGCCCAGGGTGGTCTCCACGAAGCCCGATTCGTTAAGGGTGTCGGTGTGAATTGCCACCTGCACATCGTATTGGTCGGCCACGCTCAGGCAGTTGTCGATGGCCGCCGGTGTGGTGCCCCAGTCTTCGTGCAGCTTCAGACCGATGGCGCCGGCTTTGACTTGCTCAATCAACGGCTCCGGCAGGCTGACGTTGCCCTTGCCGGTAAAACCAATGTTCATCGGGAAGGCATCGGCGGCTTGCAGCATGCGCGCCATATGCCAGGGACCTGGCGTTACCGTGGTGGCATAGGTGCCAGTGGCCGGGCCGGTGCCGCCGCCAATCATGGTGGTGGTGCCGCTCATTAGTGCTTCTTCGATCTGCTGCGGGCAGATGAAGTGGATATGGGTGTCGATGCCGCCAGCGGTGAGGATCATGCCTTCGCCGGCAATCACTTCGGTGGCACCGCCGATGGCGATGGTCACGTCCGGCTGGATGTCCGGGTTGCCGGCCTTGCCGATGGCGGCAATGCGCCCGCCCTTGAGGCCGACGTCAGCTTTGACGATGCCCCAATGGTCGATGATCAGCGCGTTGGTGATCACCGTGTCGACCACATCGGCGGCGTTTAATTGGCTTTGGCCCATGCCGTCGCGGATCACTTTGCCGCCGCCGAATTTCACCTCATCGCCATAGGTGGTGAAGTCTTTCTCCACCTCAATCCACAGCTCGGTGTCGGCCAGGCGCACTTTGTCGCCAACGGTGGGGCCGAACATATCGGCGTAGGCTTGTTTGCTGATTTTCATCATCGGTTTCCCAGAAATGCTTCTGCGTAATCCCTTGCCCTCACCCCCAGCCCCTCTCCCACAAGTGGGCGAGGGGAGCTCAACGGAGTTCGTATCTCTAACGCCCCCTCTCCCGCTTGCGGGAGAGGGCTGGGGTGAGGGGTTCTTTTTAAAGATCGCCCATCACCCGCCCGGCAAAGCCAAACACGCGGCGATGGCCAACCAGTTCAACCAATTCCACATCGCGCGATTGCCCAGGTTCAAAGCGCACGGCGGTGCCGGCGGGAATGTTCAAACGCATGCCACGGGCCACGGCGCGGTCGAAGGTCAGCGCGTCGTTGGTTTCAAAAAAATGGAAATGCGAGCCCACTTGAATCGGCCGGTCGCCGCTGTTGGCGACGTTTACCGTGGCGGTGCGGCGGCCGACGTTAAGCTCGATATCGCCAGGCTGGATCTGGTATTCACCGGGAATCATGGCGCGCTCCTTTCAGGGGTGACGATCAGTTGCATAAAGGTCAAATCCAGCCAGCGACCAAATTTGCGGCCCACCTGCGGCATCTGCCCGGTGGTGACAAAACCCAGGCGCTCGTGCAGGCGAATCGAAGCCGCGTTGCCGCTCTCAATGGCCGCCACCAACACATGTTTGCCACCCGCTTTGGCGCGCTCGATCAGCGCTTGCATCAGCAGTGGGCCGAGGCCTTTGCCACGTTGGTCGCTGCGTACATACACCGAGTGTTCAACGGTATTGCAGAAACCATCGAACGGCCGCCAATCGCCATATGAGGCGTAGCCCACCACCTCATCGGCCGCATCGATGGCCACCAGAATCGGATAGCCCTGTTGCGCGCGGGCGGCAAACCAGGCTTCGCGGTTGGCGAGGTCGACGGTGCTGTCCATCCAGATGGCGGTGGTGTTGAGAACCGCGTCGTTAAAGATGTCGCGGATGGCGGGCAGGTCCGCCGAAACGGCGTCGCGAATAATCATAGGCGTCTTCTTATGCAGGCGGTTCTTAGGCAATGGGCTGGTGCACGGTCACCAGTTTTGTGCCGTCGGGAAAGGTCGCTTCAATCTGAATTTCCGCAATCATTTCCGGGATGCCTTCCATCACCTGCTCACGGGTCAGCAGGGTGGTGCCGAAATGCATCAGCTCGGCGACGGTGCGGCCATCGCGCGCGCCTTCTAACAGGGCGGCGGAAATGTAGGCCATGGCCTCTGGGTAGTTGAGCTTTACCCCGCGCGCCAAACGGCGCTCGGCCACCAGGCCGGCGGTGAAGATCAGCATCTTGTCTTTTTCGCGTGGGCTCAGGTCCATCAGTCAGGTACTCCAGATTCGCGGCGCCAGCGCAGCGCGGCCCAACAGGGCCGGACGCAGCAGGCGCCAAAGATCGATCAGCCAGGCCCGCGCATGCAGCGCCTCGTTAGCGAGACAGCGTGCCACAAGCAGGCCCGGCAATTGGCTGAGATCACCGCGTACGCGGGCATGGGGCCCGGCACAGAGTTCGCGGCAGTGTTCGAGTAGTTCGGCAGGCAACTCGCCGGTGACCAGCAAGGTGGCAAACACCGGGTGGCCGTCGAGGCCGATGGGCGAGTGCAGCAGACCATCGCCGCCGAGCACCCGTTGGCGTTCGTGCCAGAGCAACTGGCCGTCGCGGTGGATATCCAGATGCGCCTGGAAATGGCCTTTGTCGAAGCGCTCACCGGCTGCCGGGCGACCGAGGGCGACCATATCCCAATACAGCAGCTTTGCATCGCCTTGCAGCTCGATACGGGTGCTGAGTTCGGCCTGGGCGGCGGAGTAAACAATGGTTTCCTGCGGCAGCCATTCCAAGGTTGCGCCTGCGGCCACCTGCAAGTGCACCTGCTGATAAGCCGGTCCTGCGGCGCGATACCACTTGGCCGCGCCGGGGCTGGTGAGCTGCGCCCAGGCCTGTTCCTGCACCTGCACATCGATATTCAGGCGGTCGCCACCGGCAATGCCGCCGGGGGGGTGGACGATGATGTGCTGGCACACTTCAGGGCCTTCGGCATACAGATGCTTTTGCACCCGCAGTGGGCCTTGATGGCGGCGCATCACCGGGCGCGTGCTGTCACCTTGGCGGGCATAGGCCAGCTCCAGCTCGGCGTGCCAGCTGGGGGTGAATAAAGCAGAAGGGACAGGTGCGTTCATCAGCGGCTTACGTGAATTCAGGTTGTCGCAGGCTAGAGCAATAGCCGTGCCTCTTGCGCCAGAGTAGTGCGGGCGCTGAGCCGGATATGGCAAAAGCAGCCATTTTGTTGCCGCAGTGATCAGGTTTTGCCATCGACAGGGGCCTATTGCTTGGTCGATTGTGTGCGCCATTTCGGTGCGATTTGCTGCTGGGTGGTCAGAATGGTGCAGTGCTTTAGGTCGGTGGCTCAACCTCCGCGCGTAACTGGCCCTCTCGGTGGCGATCTGCGGCCCCTTACAGTCAGCGCACCACCATCAGGGGATGCCTGACATGTTGTTGATTCTGGCTTTTGCCGCCGGGTTGCTACGCGGTTATAGCGGCTTTGGATTTGCCATGGTGTTGGCGTTGGGGTTGCTGACGGTTAGCCCGCCCGCGTTGGCGATTCCGGTGGTGCTGCTGTTGGACCTGGTCTGTAGCGTCAGCCTGTGGCGCGGCGCCGGGCAAACCTTTCACCGTGGCATAGGCCTGCGTTTGATTGCCGGCATGTTGCTGGCGGTGCCGATTGGCGCGCTGGCCCTGGCCCGTCTACCGGAACAGTGGATGGCGCCGGTGGTGGCGCTGTTGTGTTTGGTCGGCGGATTGCTGGTGCTGGTGCGCCAACCGAGCAGTGCGCGGCCGGTGGCGGTGGGCTGGGCATTGCCGGCGGGGTTGGTCTCCGGACTGGTGACGGCGATGGCCTCGGCCGGTGGGCCGCCGGTGGTGGTTTACCTGCTGCGTAGTGGTTTGCCGGCAGCCAATGTGCGCGGTACGGCCATCGTGTTTTTTGCCGTCAGTGATCTGCTCGCGCTGGGCAGCCTATGGTGGTTGCAGGTGTTGAATGCCGAGCATCTGCACCTGGCCGCGAGCCTGCTGGTGCCGGCATTGCTCGGCAATGTGCTGGGGCAGGTGTTGTTTCGACGCAAGCCCATGGCCTTGCATGTGCTGATTGGCAGTGTGTTGGTGGTGTTGTCGGCGGCGACCTTGGCGAAGACGATCTGGTAGGCGCCGCTAATCGCCAGGAGGTCGTAGGGTGTGCTGTGCGCACCGCCCCCTTCGCGGGGATGACGGAGGGCTCTGTGACCAACACCGTCTTCCCCGCGAAGGCGGGGATCCAGTGTTTCGAATAAGACCGTGATCTTCTGCGCGCCCAGCACAGCAGGCGCATGTGCGCCTTGGCGTTACGGCACCAGCCAGGTATCCCCTGGTTTGGGCACGCGAAAATGCTGCGGATCTACCGCTTGTTCCTGCAACGCGGCGGCCAAATCGGCCGGCGGCGCAAACTGGCCTTCATCAGTCAGGCGAAAGGTGCCGAAGTGAATCGCCAGGCTATTTTTCGCTTGCAGTTGCCGGTGCGCCTGCACGGCATCTTCGGGGTTCATATGGTGGTCGCGCATAAACCAGCGTGGGGCGTAGGCGCCAATCGGTAACAGCGCAAAGCGCATAGGGCCGAAGCGCTCGTTGATCAGTTTAAATTCCGGCCCCAGCCCGGTATCGCCGGGGAATAGCAGCGGCCCGCCCGGCGCCTGCAAAACAAAGCCCAGCCATAGGGTGTGGTTGGTGTCGGCACGGGTACGCGATGACCAATGTTGCACCGGTACGCCATGCACACTCAGCGTTGGTCTGATGGGCAACTCCTGCCACCAGTCGATTTCCACCACATCGCTAAAACCGGTTTGTTTAATCAATTCGCCGTTGCCCAAACCACTGACCACTTTGGCCTCGGGGAAGCGCAGCGCCAGTTGCCGCAGGCTTTCCAAATCAAGGTGGTCGTAGTGGTTGTGGCTGACCAAAATCAGGTCAATCGCTGGCAGTTGGCTAATGCTCAGGCCCGGCTGTTGAAAGCGCTTGGGGCCGATAAAGGTAAAGGGGCTCACGCGCTTGGACCACACCGGGTCGGTGAGAATATTCAGGCCCTGAGTCTGCAACAGCACAGTGGCGTGGTTGATATAGGTGGCCTTTAGGTCGTCACCCATTACCCGTTCTTGCACCTCGGGCGGGGTGGTCAGCGCTGGTTGTTCAACCCACGCATCGGTGCGCTCACGGTTAAGCTGCCACTTGAGCAAATCGCGCAGGCTTTTCTCGGCGGTAGGTTGAATA
>NZ_JBBNAH010000168.1:0-6821 GCF_037994325.1 Pseudomonas sp. | reverse complement strand
GCATGATCATCGGGTGACTGGTCGAGCTGACATTGTCACCGATCAACAACTCCTCATAGAGCTTCTCCCCCGGCCGCAGCCCGGTGAACTCGATGGTGATATCGCCTTGCGGATTGCGCGCCGACGCCACACTAAGGCCAGACAGGTGGATCATCTTCTCGGCCAGATCGAGGATCTTCACCGGCTGCCCCATATCCAGCACGAATACATCCCCACCCTGCCCCATGCCACCCGCCTGAATCACTAGCTGAGCGGCTTCAGGGATGGTCATGAAATAACGGGTAATAGCCGGATGAGTGACCGTCACCGGCCCACCGCGCCTGATCTGCTCACGAAACAGCGGGATCACCGAACCCGACGAGCCCAACACATTGCCGAAGCGAACCATGGTGAAGCGGGTTCTATTCGCGCAAACGCCCGCCTTAGCCCCCAGTAACAACG
This sequence comes from Pseudomonas sp., assembly GCF_037994325.1. Lineage (GTDB taxonomy): Bacteria > Pseudomonadota > Gammaproteobacteria > Pseudomonadales > Pseudomonadaceae > Aquipseudomonas. The sequence goes on along the minus strand of NZ_JBBNAH010000168.1, from coordinate 6,380 downwards.
GTTGCTTTTCGGCGCTCAGGGCCTGCAACACCATCTCCGCCAAGCGCTTGGTACTGCCCATCACATTGGTCGGGCGCACCGCCTTGTCGGTGGAGATCAACACAAAGTGCTCAACCCCCGCCTGCAGCGCCGCCTGCGCGGTTTGCAGCGTGCCAAACACGTTGTTCAGCACCCCTTCGGCCACGTTGTGCTCAACGATCGGCACATGCTTGTACGCCGCCGCGTGGTAAACGGTGTTGACGCTCCAGGTGCGCATCACATCCAGCAGCCGCTCAGGGCTGCGTACCGAACCCAAAATGGGGATCAGCTTGATCCCCAGTCCTTCATGGCGAATACGCCCTTCCAGCTCGCCCTGGATGCTGTACAGGTTGTACTCACTGTGCTCAAACAACACCAAGGCGGTCGGCGCCGACGACAGGATTTGCCGGCACAGCTCAGAACCAATCGAACCGCCCGCCCCGGTGACCATCACCACCTGGTTGCGAATGCAGCGCTCAAACAGATCGCTACGCGGCGGCACCGCATCGCGCCCGAGCAGATCGGCGATATCCACCTCCTGCAGGTCGCTGACATTGACCCGGCCGCTGGCCAAATCCATAAACCCCGGCACCGTGCGCACATGCACCGGATACGCCTCCAGCGCCGCGAGAATTTCCCGCCGGCGCGAACGCGTAGCCGAAGGAATGGCGAGCAACACCTCTTGCGCGCCGGTTTCATTGATCATCAGCGCGATTTCGTCCGAGGTATAAACCTTCAGGCCGGCGACCACGCGGTTGGCGATGCCCTCATCGTCGTCGATAAACGCCACCGGCCGCATACCTTTACCCATACGCAGCGCCGCCACCAACTGATTACCCGCCGCGCCGCCGCCATAGATAGCGACCTTGGGCAGACTGTCTTCATGGCGCAAAAACGGCACATGCTGGCCAGCCAGCAGCCAGTCGCCGAGGAAATACTGACGCATAAACAGCCGCAAGCCGCCGATCATCAGCAGGCTTAGCCACCAGTAATTGAATACCAGAGAACGGGGGACCAATACTTCGGCTCGGTACAGATAAATGTACAAACCCAGCACAAGGGCAGATAGCGATACCGCCTTGAAAATCGCAACCAGCGCTTCATTGCCGAAGTAGCGCATGACCGCGCGATACATGCCCAAGCGAATGAAGATTGGGATGGCAATTACCGGGGCGATTAGAAACAGCCAAGCGTAGTCGCCTGTAGGATTGATCGGCCGCTCGATACCAAGGCGCACGATAAACGCCAGCCATAGCGATGCCCATACCAACAGTACATCTGCACAGATTTGCAGAATGCGCTTGTATCGGCGTCGCAGGTTAACCAGGCGATCACGCATCTGCATTCCGTCCTTACTCTTGGTAGGCCTCACATCCACTCCCTTCCCTGCTCACATGCGTCCAGCATCTACTTTTCTTGCTCTCCGGCGTGAAAATACACCGCCAACAACACCAGAGGCATGCTCGCCATAGCAAAGCCTAGCAAACCGTCTAGAGCGCCACGCCCAACCGCCAGCGCGATAGGCAACAGCCACACGAGGTTAATTGCCAACACCCCGAGAGTCACCGGTAAATGCCGGCCAAACCTGCGCGATGCATATTGATAGGCGTGGCTGCGATGCGCCTCATAGACCTTGTCGCCACGCAGCAAGCGGCGCATCAGGGTCCAGGTCGCGTCCACAATAAATACCGCGAGCAGAATCAGCCAACTCCACAGTAGTTGCGGCGCAACCCAGGCGGCCTGCAACGACAGAATACCCAGCACCAAACCGAGAAATCCGCTACCGGCATCGCCCATAAAAATTTTCGCTGGTGGGAAGTTCCAAGCTAGAAATCCGCCGCTGGCCACCGCCAGTAACAGCGGCAACAGGGCCAGGCTCGATTGGCCCAACAACATGTACAGCAACGCGCCGCTTAAGCAGACGCACACCGACTCAACGCCAGCAATACCGTCGATGCCGTCCATAAAGTTGTAAAGATTGAGCAGCCACACCAAGTAAAACACAGCGAGTACATGCCCCAGCCAACCAAGGTTTAACTCAACGCCAAATGCGCTGATTGGAGCCAGTCCACCCAACCAGAAGAGCGCCCAAACAGCCCCGCCGAAATGGGCGAGCAAACGCCAACGGGCGGCGACATGACCGTGATCGTCGAGAAAACCAATCAATGCGACCCACCCACCGGCTCCAAGAAAGGCCAATGCCAGGCTCCACGAGATACCCTGCAGCGCGGCCACGATGGCCAATCCCACGAGGAAACTCAATACGATCGCAACCCCGCCGCCGCGCGGCGTCGGTACAGTGTGGGAACTGCGCGCGTTGGGGATATCCATCACACTGCGAGCCAATGCATAGCGACGTAGCACGCCGGTCAGCAACAGTGAGGCAATGGCGACAACTGGAACCAAAACCCAGATATTCATAGGGACGGATGCTCGAGAAACTCTTGGGCTGTACGCCTCAACGCCTGATCAAGCGAAACCGGCGGAGCCCAATTCAACCGCGCTTTGGTGTGGCTTATATCGGCCTGCAATGAACCACAGAGGCGCTGCGCCACATCACGCCTGCCAAGCAACGCTGCGCCAGCCTGCAATAGCGCAGCTGGTACCGGCAGCAACCTCGCTGGCTTGCCAAGCGCGTTGGCCATCCGCCGAAGTAATTCAGAGGTGGACACATCTTCATCATCACTGACCAGAAAGGTCTGATTAGCAGCGCCCGGATGATCAACGCAGGTAACAATCAGGTCCACCAGATTATCCAGCGCGACTAGGCTACGTTTATTGGCAATGGCGCCCAACGGCAACGGAATGCCTTTGCTCAGCCAACTCATCATGCTGCGAAAGTTGGCTTTGACCTCGGGGCCGTAAACCAGCACCGGGCGGATAATGACGACGTCCATACCCGTTTCTGCCGCCAACGCTCTTAGCCCCTGCTCCGCCTCGTACTTGGAGATGCCGTAAGGGTCTTGAGGCTGCGGACGGTCTTCAGGGGTAAACGGCTGCCGCGGAGCGGTCTGCTCGCCGTTTACTTTTATCGAGCTCAGGAAAATAAAGCGCCGAACGCCCGCGCGAGCGGCCTGTCGTGCCAGCTCCAAGGTTGCGGTGACGTTAATAGCGCGGAAAGCGCCTAGCGGATCTGCCACGGTGTCATTCATCACATGAACACGAGCCGCCATATGCACGACACAGGCAATGCCTTCGAGCGACGATTGAAGATCAAACGAGGTCGACAAGTCGAACGGCACATGTTCAACGTCGCTGGAAAACGCGCTGCGGGATGCGCAAACGATCCTCCAGCGCTTGGCCGCTAATAATGAGCTGAGTACAGCTTTGCCGACAAACCCCGATGCACCGGTTAACAACAAGTTACCTGCACTCAACGACGAATCCGTCATGCCAGCACCCCGTCGTAGAACTTGGCCATCTCGCCAACGATGTATTCCTGGGAAAAATACTCGTGCGCACGAATACGCGCGGCAGTGGCAAGTTGCTCACGAAATGGCGCGTCGGCATGCAAGCGCAACATACACTCTACGATCGCGGGAATATCACCCGGTTCATGCATCAAACCGGTAACGCCCTCCGCCACAGCATCGGTCAGGCCATATATACGCGAAGCCACAGCCGGTAAGCCCGAACCGGCAGCCTGAATGGTTGCCAGACTGAAACCTTCACGATAACTGGGAAGACAGAAGACATCGGATGCCGCCATGTAGCACTCGGGCTTATCGGTAAAACCCAGGCGATGGAAGCGCCCGCCAGCGTCAGCCAATAGCTCGGTTAACTCAGCCTCCACTCCGTCTTCATCCGGCCCCACCATCAATAGGTGGGCGGATGGCGCCGACTTGGTAAAAAGAGCAAACGCCTGCGCCATATCCACAGCGCCTTTGGCACGGGTCATACGCGCCATAAACAAAAAAACTAGCGCATCGTCGGGTATGGAAAACTGCGCCCTGATTTGTGCACGGGCGCTGTTATCAGGCCGGAATCGAGCGCTATCGACGCCGCTGATTGACCCCAAACCCAGTACCGAGATTTTTTCCGCAGCAACAACATGCTCGTCCACTAAAAAAGCCCGCTGCGAAGGGCTATCTGCCAATAGGTGCGTGGCGCAAGCAGAAAGAACTCGGTCCATTGCCTTTAAGGCAAAGCGCTTGATACCGCTAGCAGTCGACCACACCTGACCGGTGAAAATATGTACGCGTACCGGCACCTTCGCCAGTCGCGCCGCCAACATGGCTAATAAGCCAGCTTTTGGCATAAGTGAATGCACCGCATCAAAGTGCTCATCCACAAACAAACGGCGAAGCTTAAATAACGACTTCAGGTCATCCCAAATGGAAATTTTTCGCTCGATATCCAGCGCAATACAACGCACGTCATAGCCGGTAAAAAGACATTCCAACTCCTGCGGTGCGCCTGTGCACACCAAAGAAATGGAATACTGCTCGGAAAGTTGCAGCACGTGCTCACGCATAAAAACTTTGATTGCTACAGGTACTGTTGCAACAACACAGATCTTCTTTTTAGTTAGCACTAACCCTTTCCTCTAAGGTGCGCGCCATCAAAACGGCCTTCAAGTATCGAAGCAATTTTCTCAGGAATGGGGTGTTTATAAGAAAGCTCAAGCCCAGAGCTATTAAAGTTCGATATATATGAGGTACGCCGCACTAAGGCGTCTACTCGACTCTGCGTCAGCGGGAAAGAACGGATATTGGCACCCATAGCGGCAACTGCACGCATAAACCCTTCCGGGACGCTTAAACGCGGCCGACGCACCCCATAAAGATCAGCAACCGCATCGATAACTTCCCGCAACGAACAGTCGTTAGCCACGATAAAGGTTCCGCCCTTGGCGCCTTCAGAAAACCCGCAGAGCAACAATGCAGCGACAACATCGTCGATGTGCACGTAGTTGGCCACGGAGTCATGCCGTCCGACGTAAAAAAACAGCCGGCGCCTGACCATATTGGCGAGCTGAAAAAACGACTGATTGGGCATGCTAGCCCCTACCACAATAGAGGGACGGACGATGCTGTAAGAAAAATGGGGGTGTTGCCGCGCAAAAGCCATCACCAAGTGATCTGAGGCGGTTTTGGTAATTTCATAGACATTGTCTGGTAACTCAGCGGTGGTACTGTTCACAACTCGCGGGGCACTGGCATCTTTCGCGCTTATCCCATAAGCACCAACGCTGCTTAGCTGAACCCAGTGCAATGGCTTGCCACTCGCCTCTGCCTCGCGCTGCACGCAACCGAGCAGAAAAACCGTCCCATCAATATGCAACGAGAACATTTTCTCAGGCTTGGATATCTCTCCGGCACAATGAAACACTACATCTGCGCCAAAGAAAAATGCAGCAAAGTCACCGACACCAGCGGCAATATCACCACGAAAGTAATTTATAGACTCAGGAAACGACGAGACTGCACTGCGTCCTAGCGCGCGAACTTCGTAACCGGCCGAAATCAGAGCCGAGCATAATTGCCGGCCGATAAAACCGGCTGCACCTGTTACACACGCTATCATATTGCTACCATTCCGAACTTAAAACCGCCCAATTAATATCATAATTTTTAGCAGAAAACTATCAAGCCTGTTATTTCTAGTGTACCCGTTATTAAACAATAGCCTGAGCCGCGCACTCACGGAGTTATGGCTATCAACGAGCAACTGTAAGTTTTTGCGCTGAGTACTGCTAAGCGAATCAGCATACAAACGATTAAACTCCGCCAACTGCAAAGAAACACGTCCCGCTGCACGACCGAAAAAAAAACGCAGCAGACGGCGCTTATAAATACCCCAAAACGTTTCTGCAGCACCAATCGCATTTCCAGGGTGCTGGCGGTACTTTATAAAAGTGCGGCGATCATAAACAACTTCGCCCATTGTCGCGACCACCAAATAAATCCACCAATCGTGGACCAGGCAGTATTCCGGCAGTTTGGAAATTACAACATCCCGCGCTTTTTTATTAAAAACGATGGTGCAGCCTGTCGCTACGTTCTGCACCAAGGCATTGCGATAACCAATGCGCGAAATATCAAGATCAGCAGAAAAACCGAGGTGAGATAACTGTTGATCGACATATTCGGTACGCGAAAAATACATCAGCGGCACAGAGTTATTTTTACTCTCTATACATCCAACTGCAGTGGCTAGTTTCTCAGGAAGCCAAACATCATCTTGATCACAGAGCGCAAAATAGTCAGCCGAACTATCAGCTTCAAGCATCAGCTTAAAAAAGCTTGCCACATAACCAATATTTGCACCTGAAAAAACAGTAATTTTTTCATGCTGTGCGTTGTAGCGCTCAAGTATCTGTAGCGTATCGTCGCTTGATCCATCATCACGAATGTATAACG
>NZ_JBBNAH010000167.1:0-15958 GCF_037994325.1 Pseudomonas sp. | reverse complement strand
GTCCAGGTTCTGCGCCAGAAAGTAGGTTTGGTAGGTGGTCAGCACGGACAAGGCGGCGCCCATCAACAAGCGACCGGACATCAACACGGCAAAGTTGACGGAGGGCCAGGCACGCTGACGTGTTGGCAGCTGAGCTGTTGCGTCAGGCGCTGCAAACGGCACTGCCCGTACCAGCTGAACTTCGTCCAACAGGGTGCAGAAATACAGAACCGCCACTGTCATCAGCACGGTTGGCAGGACAAACACCGCGATAAAGTCATGGGAAATAAAGTCGACCAGGAATGCACCAATCACCATGCCACAGGGAATGCTGATGGCCAGCAGGCCGGAAATGCGGGTTTGTTGCTCGACGGGAATGCGGTCCAGCAACACCGCACACAACCCCGCCACTACGGCGTTGAGCCCGAGCTGAAACAGGCAATAGCCGGCGACCAGCACCGCCACGCTCTGCGCCGTGCCACAGATAAAAGCGGCCGCGAGTGAGATAAAAACGCCGGCGATCATCCACGGTCTGCGGCGCCCCAATACCAGCGTGGTGGCGTCACTCAACTTGCCGATAACAGGACCGGCGCACATCGCAACCAGTGCGCCGCAGGCCAGCACCACGCCCAGCACATCGGTGGAACGTTGCACGCCGACCAGGGCCTGGGTCTTCAGGGCCAAACTGATAAAGGTGGGTGGCAGCGACGTGGCCCACAAACATACAAAGGCGCAAAAGTAGGCAAGCATGAACACCTTGCCCACAGGCTTTAGGGCAAGCTCGGCGCTCGTCGCTAAAGCAGTATTGGCGGGTAAAGCAGGATCTGCAGGCATGGCAACCCCAGCGAAATGATGATTTCGCGTGTGTGAAGTACGTGGATTAACGCGTTGAATAAGTGCGCTCGAGGGCGTTATCAATCAGCCTGGCGGACAGGCGATTGAGTACCCAGCCGATGAGTTTGTCGGTCACTTGAAGGTCGGCATCGTCATTGAGTAATTCGTGCCTGAACCCCTCGTACACCGCTAGCTCCTTGTCCTGTACCGCCAGCTTTTCAAATAGCGCAGAGGCGGTTTGGCAGGACGTGTACTGGTCATCGGTACCGTGCAGGAGCAACACCGACGTGTCCCAACGGCTGGCCGCTCGCCAACAGCTGTTGGACACGGACACCGCAGTAAGCCCGAGCAACCCGTGCACGGCTTTTACGTAGCAATGGGGGTCTGCGAGAAACCGCTCAACCTGGGCCGGGTTTCTGCTCAGGCCTTCGGGTTTGTTCAAGGGCGCGACGGGGAATGGATTCAGCACCCGCGACAACGCCACCAGGATGGCATCACTGACAAAGGTGGCCGGTTTGACGATGGCGGGGCTAAGCAGCACCACGCCTTCCACGCCCTCAGGGTCGCGAGCCACGCTGCCCGCCGTCACCAACCCGCCCAACGAATGACCGATCAGGTACAGCGGCAAACGTTTCTTGGCCAACAGCTCGCGGGCGATCAGGTGTTCGCTGACGGCCTTGCGGATATCGGTATTGCCAGGCTTGCCGGTGGAGCCGCCGTGACCGTGCATATCGAATGCGTACACCGCTATGTTCAGCTCCAACAGCCGTTGAATAAGCCGGCTGTGCTGGTGGTAATAACGGCAGGCATATTCGCCATAGCCATGCTGCAGCAACACCATCGCCACTGGCTCCACCGGTTCCCAGCAGTAGCCGGCCAACCCCGTGGCCACGTACCAATGGCTTGCCTGAAACTCTTCGCGTACCACAGAGAACATCGCAGTCACTCACTGTCAGAGTCGGGATAGGCAGCCGCGGCTACCTACCCCGCCGGGTTGGTTAGCGAACGCCTTTGCGCCGCAGGCTGGAGGGATCGAAGTAGCTGTCTTCCGGCACCGGCTTGGAGAAGTTGGCGGTTTCGGCTTCTTCACTGTCCAGGTTGGTGACGAAGTAGCGACGCGACTGGATGTCGTAGTAGGCCTCGATGCCCGACCACACTGCCGGCAGGTCGTAGAAGTTCTTGGTGTAGGCCACGGCTATATTCCACAGCTCGCCTTTGCCATCGTAGTTATCGATTTCTACCGCCTGCCAGCTGTCCTCATCGAGGTACATCGTACGTTTGCCGTAGATATGACGATTGCTGGCTTTGAGCGTGGCTTCAACCACCCACACGCGGTGCAGCTCGTAGCGCGTGAGGTTCGGGTTGATATGGCCTGGTTGCAAGAGGTCGTCGTACTTAACACCCTGGGCGGTCAGGGCGTAGTTGTTGTACGGAATGTAGATCTCTTTCTTGCCCAGCAGCTTCCAGTCGTAGCGGTCGGGCGAGCCGTTGTACATGTCCACACTGTCGACCGTTTCGATACCTTCCGAACCACTGGTGGTGGTGTCGTAGCTCAGGGTTGGTGCGCGGCGCACCCGACGCTGGCCTGGGCTATAGCCCCAGGCTTTGCGCGGCTCGGCTACCTGGTTCAGGGTTTCATGGACGATAGAGGCTTCGCCGGCAAAGCGCGCGGGCGAAATGGTTTCGGTGCTGTAGAAGAACATGATGTTGTTCAGGTCTTTGTACGAGGCCTTGCGGTCGTAGAACTTGAACTTGGCTTCCTGCTTGGTTTTCACCAGCGCGTAGCTTCCATTCTTCTGCACCAGTGCACCGGCCGCGTTGCGCTGGATGTACTCGCCACGGTAGCGGGCGATATGGTTCCAGATGGCCTCCAGGCCGTTCTGCGGGATGGGGAACGGGATGCCGGCGTATGCATCTTCGAAGCCGTTGCCGGACTCCACCAGCTTGGCGGTCGCGGCATTGGCTGCCGTGTTTTTGTACACCCAATCCGGTGCCGAGCCACTGCGGCGGCTGGTGTACACCGGAATCGTGAACGTGGTCGGATAGCTGTTGAGCATCGCCACCTGGCCAGCGGTCAGGTGGGCTTTGTATTGCTCGACATTGGACTTGTCGATCACGAACAACGGCTTGTCGTTCGGGAACGGATCGATATGGTGCTGGCCGGAACCTTTGTAGCCGGCAGGGGCAGCCGTGATACCGCCTTCCCAAGGGGGAATCGTGCCCGCGGCGTTGCCCGCTTTCTCGGCGCCGAGCGGCGTCAGCGTGGTGCCAAGCTTGGCGACTTCGGAGCTGGGTACTGCTGCGTGAACACTGAATGCGGCCAGGCTGAAAGCTGCCAGCGTGCCAAGTACTGCCTGTTTAGTAAGCATTGAAAATCTCCACCGATTTCGTCAGGTGCTGCGAGCCGTCTGGGGCTTTTTTAGAAGGAGTACTTCACGTTCAGGCCGATGTTGTCGCGGTCGCGACCACGGTTGCTGTCACCGGCGCCGTAGAACGAGGTGTACTGAATTTCACCCTGCAGGCTGTTCAGGTAGCTGGCTTTAAGGCCGAGGGTGTGGGCCTTGGCGCCTTCGTTAAAGCGCCCGGTCTGGTTGGAGGTGCCTTGGAAGTCATCCTTGAACACCACGAACGGCGACAGGTTTACCCCGGCGAACACGTTGTTCCAGGTGCCGCCGACGGTCACCGTGTAGCCGTAGGCATCACGATCCATAAAGGTGTTGCGTCCGCTGCCGACGAACTCGCGCTTGCTGCCGTCCCAACCGGTGTAGGTCAGGCTGCTGCCACGAATATGCTCGGAGGCAATTTCTGCCACACCGATCAACGAGTCGAAGCTGAGCGCCGGGCCGAAGTTGTAGATGGTGCCCAGCGATGTGTTGAATGCCTCGACGCGCTGGTAGTTGTGCAGCACGTTGTCGCGACACAGGTTCTGCCCCGCAACGAGCGCACAGGCCGAACTGGCACTGACGCCGCCATTGGCCAACTGGCTGATGCCGGTGGCGCCTTGGGTGATGATGTCCGTCACCACCTGGTCGGAGCTGGCGATGGCCACCGGCAGATTCGGCCGGTACGCCACTTCACCGAACACCGAAGCATCGCCCAGCACCGTGCTGAAGCTCAGGCCGTACATGCGGATATCTTCGGGGTATTCACGACGGGCGATGGCGTTGCCTGCCGCATCGATGCTGGCCAGCGCCGGGCGGGCTGCTGCCGGGAACGCCGCCCAGAACGGATTGCTGTAGTTCACACCTTGATAGCTGCCGAAGTCGACGGCCAGCTGCGGTTCAGTGGCGTGGTAGTTGACGAAGTAGAAGCCGAATTCGGTGTCGTTGAGCGACTCTGCCACATAGCGAAACGCAACGCCGAACTGGCCGTCATCGCGCGCGTTAATATCGCTGCCCACGTTCGCCACCTTGAGGGTGCCGGTGCTGGGGTCGAGATAGGGGTTCGCCCCGAACGGCCCATTGCCCACCAGGCCCAGCGCCGTCGCGGTGCCGTAGAAGGGCATCACCTGCGCCAACGCGGCGCTGCTGCCGTAGGCGGTTTTGCCGCCCTCGGCGAACAGGTCGGTTTGCGAGAAATAGGTGCCCACCGGATCCACCGCCGTCTCGCGCCAGTTCCACTGGTAATAGGCTTCCATCGACAGGTTGTCGGTGAGGCCGAGGCTGAAACTGAACGCTTCCAGCGGGATGAGGATTTCCTTGATTTCCGAACCTGGCAGCCGGTACTTGGTGGCATCGACCGGGTTGGAGGTGTTCACCCCGCCGCGATAAAACAGGCCTTCGCCCCAGTTGAATACTTGCCGTCCCAGGCGCGCAGTGAGTGGCCGGCTACCGATATCCCAGTTGCCGAAAATATAGGCGTCCAACAGCGTGGCATCGCGGCCGGCGGCGTGGCGGGTGTCGTAGCTGAAGCTGCTGTTGTCGGGGTAATTCTGGCTGGGCTGGGTCGGGGTGTTGTTGCTGTCGTAGTCGTTGCGCTTGTCCATGATCTGGGTGTCATAGAACGCCGAGCCGCGCATGAACAGACCGTAGTTCTGGTAGTTGGCCTGCAGCTCACTGGTGACTTTGAACACCTCGGACACCAGCCCCGTATCGAACGAACGGTTGCCGTCGTTTTCGTTGATGTCGTCGTTGCTCTTGTCTTGCGCCTGCACGCGCCAGAGCTGGCCGTAGGACAGGGTGGTGTCCAGCGAACCCGTCACCTCGCCTGCGTTGAAGGTGAATGCGTGGGCGTTGATCGATGCCGCGATGGCGGAAATCCCCACCAATGTCTGAAGCCCAACCAATCCGGGTGCGACTGTTTTTTTGTATTTGTTGTTCATCTCTCGTCCTTTGCCATCTTATTTTTGTGTGGTCCGAACTAACTCCGCCCTGCTTCGTTACGTGTGCCCTTCTCCCCCTGTGAAATTCGGCGCTTGCTGACTGGTCAGGTCCTGCGCGCTTGCGAAAAGTTATCCGCATGGATAGTATCCATTTGGAGAGTTTTTACATGGTTTGCACGTGTTGTCAATGCTCGACACGAGGCGTACAACGCCCAACTACCGATGGCGACTCATTGATCGATGAACATGGCGACCACAAAAATCACCAAGCAGGAACGCAGCGAGCAAACGAAAACGCAGCTGCTGGAAATCGCGTTAAAACAGTTCGCAATCCACGGTTTTGCCGGCGTCGCATTGCGCGATATCGCCGATGAGGCGGGGGTGAACCACGCGATGATCAGGTATTACTTTGGCGACAAAGAGAACCTGTGGAGAGAGAGCGCCATCTTTCTGATGGAACGCCTGGCCAGGGAAGTACCGCGGCCCAGCGTGGAAAACCTGTCGGAGGATCTGGCAGAAATAAAGGCGTACATCCGCAACTACGTGCGTTATTGCGCCCGTTACCCCGAGCACGCACGGTTTTTTATTCAGGAGTCCATCAGCAGTTCCGAACGTTTGATGTGGGTAGCCGAAGCCTATATCCGTCCTGCGCACTTGCAGACGCTTGAGATCATCAAGGTCATCAGTGCCAGGCTCGGACTGGGCCACGCCAACCCGATCACGATTCTCTACATGATCACGTCCATGTCGCAGATCCCTTACATGCTTGCGGCAGAGATGAAGTCGACCCATAACCTTGACTCCATGCAACCGGCAGCAATTGAGTCCCACGCCGATACGGTGATTCAGCTGTTGTTCAGGAGTTGATAATAAAAAAGGACATGCTCGATGAGCATTCGAGGTCTGTTTTTCCGCACCCTGCTGCACCTGCTGTTCCGCAATAGAAACGCGATTCCCCTCGACGAGCGCCGCTCGGGTATGGAACGCAGCACGCGGATTTTCAAACCGGCCCCCGGCGTCACCTTTACACCCGTTTCCGTTCAAGGCCTGAACGCCGAACTGGTCACCCCGCCCAACGCCGAAGGCGATTGTGCCGTGCTGTTTCTGCATGGCGGCGCGTACACCGCGGGCTCGCTGGAAACTCACCGCGCGCTGGTCTCTTATATCGCCGCGCACAGTCGGGTGCGGGCGCTGCACCTGAACTATCGTCTGGCCCCCGAGCATCCCTACCCTGCTGCCGTGGAAGACGCCCTGCTCGCCTTCCAGTGGCTGCAAACTGCCTTGAAGGTGCGCGCTGAAAAAATCGTCATTGTTGGCGACTCAGCGGGCGGCGGCCTGGCCCTGGCCAGTGCCCTGCGTCTTCGCAACAACCTGCAAGCCCTACCCGCCGGTATTGCCTGTTTATCGCCCTGGACCGATCTCACCCTTTCCGGCACCAGCATCGAAGCGCTGCGCAGCGTAGACCCGTTTTTCAAAGACACCGGCTACCTGCGTGACTCCGCTGCGCGATATGCCAACGGCGCCGCCACCAACAACCCGGAAATCTCGCCGCTGTTCTCCAACCCCTATGGGCTGCCGGACATTCTGATTCATGTTGGTTCCCATGAAGCGCTGCTCAGCGACTCGGAAAACTTCGCCAGCAAGGCTGTGCAAGCGGGCGTGTACGTCGAGCTGAAAGTCTGGCCCGGCGCCTGGCACGTGTGGCAGCTGTTCCACAACTTCGTCCCGGAAGCCAAGGCGTCGGTCATTGAAATTGCCGCATTTATACGAATGAAAGTGGTGCGCTGACTCAGCGCAACCCTGCCCCGTTTACTGGTTTTACGTTGCCCGCGACGGCTGTGCTGCACAGCGCCGTTTGCACCGTCGTGTTCGCAAGAAGGACTACCGTTGCCATGCCCCGTTCTCGTATTGCCCGCGTGCTGTTGATTGGAACCTTGCTAGTGATGCTGCTGGCCGCCGCCACCGGTCTCTGGGTGTGGCGCGAGGTGGTGTCGCTATTGCAGCCCTCGACCTACCAGCCCGACCAGGCCCTGGCCACTTACGCCAACGAACCTGCGCCTGCCAAACCCAGCGAGCCGGCGGCTGCGGCGTTCAGCTGGAACACCCTGAACCACCCGCCCATTTCGGCCCAACCGTGGATTCGCTGGTGGTGGCCGGGTGGCGATGTGGATGCCGTTGAGCTGCGCAATGAACTTCAGCAAATGAAAGCGGCAGGCTTTGCCGGCGCCGAGGTTCAACCCTTCACCATGGGTATGCGTGAGCTGTTGGCTAACGACCCGGAGCTGCGTGCGCGAGTGAACGCGTTCGACACCCCACGCTACTTCGACTTGCTGCGCGGCATGCTGAAAGACGCCCAAAGCCTGGGTATGCAGATTGACCTGACCCACTACAGCGGCTGGCCCGGCGGCAGCCGTTTGGTCACCGCCCAGGACGGTATCCAAAGCCTGGCCTGGAGCGAATTGCAGGTGAGCGGCGGCCAGCACATCAGCCTCGACATTCCGCGGCCCAGACCCAGCTTCAACGCCTACGCTCTGTCGCTGGCCAGCCTGTACCTGAAAATGGGCGACTTCGCCGACTTCGATGCGGCCAGCGTGCAGCTGCTCAGCGTGATCGCCGCGCGCCCGGTGGGCGGCAGCCACAGCCTGATCTCGATCCGCAACAGCCTGCAGCTGGACCCTGCCACCGTGCAGGTACTGGACGCCCAGGTGCGTGACGGCCGCCTGAGTTGGGACGTGCCCGACGGCGACTGGATCATCGTGGCCTCATGGATGCTTCCCGCGGGCGAACACCCATCCCTGATCGCCAGCGACCCACCCGGCTATGTGCTCGACTTGCTGCGCAGCGATGGCGTACGTGCCCATTACAACTACGCCTTCGGCCAACGCGCGGGCCTCGCGCCCTTCTACGGCAACACCCTGCGCGCCATCTTCAACGACAGCTACGAATACAAAACCGACCGCATGGTGTCCGCCGATTTTCTCGAGGAATTCCAACGTCGGCGTGGCTACGACCTGCGGCGCTACCTGCCCAGCGTGTATGTGAAAGGAGCGGACAACTGGCACCTGACCGAGATGCTGCCCAAGGTCGCCCCCGAATACCGTATTACCGATCTCGATGCGCGCATCCGTTATGACTGGCAACACACGCTGTCCGACCTGGTGATCGAACGCTTCGGCCAGACCTCCGCCCAATGGGCAGAGGAACGCGGGCTGCAATCGCGACAGCAAAGCTACGGCCTGGATATCGACATCATCCGCGCCCAGGGCGCCAACGACATTCCCGAAACCGAGCAGCTGTACGCCGGTGGCACCCGTGAGTTCTATCGCATCACTGCCTCCGCTGCGGCCCTCTACGGCAGAAACCTAGTCAGTTCCGAATCCTTCGTCTGGCCCGGCCAGGACTATTCGGTCAATGCCTCGAAGCTGAAGGTGTATGCCGACAACCTGCTTGCCTCGGGCATCAACCACATCATCTATCACGGCTTTCCCTACGACTGGAAACCCTACGGCAAGCCCGACGCCTTTGGCACGCCCAGCTGGGACCCTTGGTCCAGTGCCGAATCACCGCAATATGTATTTTCCGGCAACTACTCGCCCCGCGTGCCGATCTGGAACGACCTCCCGCAACTGAACAGCTACCTTGCGCGTGCACAGAACCTGCTGCGCCAGGGCCGCCCCCACTACGACGTATTGGTGTACTACCCGTTCTTTGGTTATCGCGGCCGTGGCTATGGCGCGAGTGAATCGGCGATTCCGATGTTCAATGGCGCCTTTGCCCTGAGCGATCCCGCCGGCAAAAACGCGTCACCTCAATCGGATGAAACCGATGACGAACGTATCGCCTGGCTGCGCAAAGTTCGGCCATTACTGGATGAATTGGAACGCAGGGGGCTGACCTGGGGCTGGTTCAATGGTGATGCCTTGCGCACGCGCCTGAAACCGGCCGGGCAAATGCTAGGCGGTGCCACCTATACCACCCTTGTTTTCGCCGAAGCGGATGCGGTTGCGCCCGAGGACTTAATGGCCGCCAGAACGTTGATGCGACAACACACACCGGTAGCGATTTACGGCAAAGCCCCCAGCCATCAACCCGGTTTTTTCAACGCCGCGGAAGGTGATGCCACGGTGAAAGCTATCGCCAACGAGTTGCCATTGGGGGCCGACGCGCCTGCCCAGTTTGTCGCAGACCTGCTCCGACACCACGAATCGCCACTGGCATACACAGTTCCCTCGCCGATCCTGCACAACAGCCGCACGATGAGCGACTCAACCCATATCCATTTCTTCGCCAACCCCACCGACGCGCCGCAAACGGTTCAACTACGCGTGGCCAATACCCAACCTCAAGCACTGTGGTGGTTTGACGCCTTGAGCGGAACTGAAACGTCGGCTTCCATCAACACGGACCAGTCACTCACGCTGCAACTGCAGCCTTATGAGTCGCGTTTTCTGGTCAGTGGACAAGCACCTCCTGAGTCCCTCGGCAACTCTTCACCCAAAGCTGCTGGGCCATCACGTGCGAAAGAGATGCTCTTGAGCGATTGGTCGCTGACCGTGGACGGTAAACCGACCCGCAACGGGCTTTTCGACTGGCGACTCAACGACGACCTCAAGTATCAACCAGGCCCTGGCATTTACCGCACGCAATACACACTCGCAGAGCCAGCGCAGGGAGCACGCTACGTGCTTGATCTAGGGCCTGTACCAGGAAGTGCAGTGGTCAGAGTCAATGGCCAGGAAGCGGGACGTGCCAGCCTGCCGCCGTGGCGCGTAGACGTAACGGCTCTGCTGGTAGATGGCCAGAACACTCTGGAGATCGACTACCAGCCCACGCTTCGCAACGCACTGATCGGTCGAGCGCTGGGAGGGGACAAGAGGCTCGCGCATTTTAAAAGCCGGGCAGATGCGTTAGTGCCAGAGGGGCTAAGTGGTCCTATTCGTCTTTACCAAATGCCTGCAGAAGTACAGGTTGAGTCCAAGGTGGAAAAATAGGACGGCCTTGAGAACTCGTTTCGAGAAAGGATGAGGTGTCGTCCGTGCAGGACGATCCCATGTCCGAAACAGAACGTTCTCCTAAGATCATGACAGGCAGCTAGTGGCCGTTTGCTGCCGGTCACGACGGGCCGCTTCCGGCCAAAAGCGGACATGCCACGATCTAGGAACCGCGCTACAAGCTGCTCACCAAGTGCCCGCCATCCACGGCCATTGTGGAGCCAGTCTTAAAGCTTCCTGCCTCACTGGCCAACAACAAAAACGGCCCTTCCAGCTCTTCCAAATTTCCCAACCGCCCCATCGGCACAGCGCTGCGAATATAGGCCTGCCCCTTTTCACCATTGAAATAGGCGTCATTCATTTCCGTCTTGAAGTAGCCCGGCGCAATGGCATTGACCCGCACGCCGTAACGCGCCAAGTCCAGCGCCAACGACTGGGTAAGCTGCACCACCCCGGCCTTGGCTGCGCTGTGATGGCTGTAACCACTGCCTACGCGTAGACCGAGAATGGAGGCAATGTTGATGCTGCCACCCTTGCCCGCCTTGACCAGCCGTTGCGCCGCGCACTGTGCCGTGCGCCACACGCCGTCGAGGTTGGTGGCCAGCATCGCGCGCCAGTCTTCTTCGCTGATGTCCAGGGCGCGCTGGCCGTTGCCGATACCGGCGTTGTTCAGCGCCACATCGACCACACCAAACTGCGCCTCGGCGGCATCGAATGCAGCGCGCGGTCGTGTTCGGCATAGCGCGGGCGCTGCAGCAGCGCTTGCGTGCCGAGCAGTTCATAGAGATGAAAACGTAACTCGCGTTCGAAGTCGCTCATGCGGTTTTTCTCGGTAAGGTCGATAAATCGGCAGTCGGTGTTTCGCCGCGCATGGCGGCGGCATCGGCAACAAAGTGCCAGGCGGCGCGCGCCAGGGCGGCCATGGTCACCAGCAGGGCCGCGGGGATCAGCAGCATGGCGGTGTGCAGGCCCTCGGCCTTGAACAGTTCGTTCATTTTATTGGCGCCGGCTGCCAACATGGCGGCCTGGGCGTAGTGGTCAGACAGCCAGCCCACAGCCACCGGTCCCAGGCCGCCGCCCAGCAGGTACAGTGCGGCAAAGAACAGCGCCATGGCGGTGGCTCGCAGGCGCGGCTGCACCACGTCCTGTACGGCGGTGAACGCGCAGGTGAAAAAGCTATAGGAGAACAACCAGCCCGCCGCGAACAACGCGATAAACAGCCCCGCCTCGATGCGCCCGCTCAGCAGCGCTGCACCACTTCCCACCGCCGCCAGCAGCATGCTCAACGCGGAAAACAGTAGCCGCCCTCGGGCCCAGCGCTGATGAATGCGATCGGCTAGAACGCCGCCCGCGGTCAGCCCCAACAGGCCGGTGACCCCGACGATCACGCCGGTGGCTATCGCCGCGCGTTCCAGCGGCAAACCGAAGTAACGCTGCAGCAGCGGCACCATAAACGCCGTGCAGGCATAGGTGGCAAAGTTGAACGCCAGCCCCGCCAGTACCAGCCAGCGAAAGGTCGCAATCGCCAGAATGGTGCGCAGCGGCTTGACCACCGGCTCGCCAGCCTCCTGCAGATTGTCCGCCGCGCCACGCGCCGGCTCACGAATGAAGAACAGACACACCGCCAACAGTAAACCAGGCAGCGCCGCGATAAAGAACGGCGCGCGCCAGCTGTCGAATGCTTTGACCATCGCGCCCACCGTGAAATAGGCCAATAAAAGCCCCAACGGCAGGCCGAGCATGAACAACCCCATGGCTCGGCCCCGCTTCCGGCTAGGGAACAGATCGCCAATCAGTGAGCTGGCCGCCGGCGCGTAGCTGGCTTCGCCAACGCCTACCCCCATGCGAACCAGCAGAAAGGCCCAGAAGCCATTGGCTAGGCCAGTCGCTGCCGTCAGCGCGCTCCAGGTGGCCAGGCCCCAGCCCATGATGCGGCGCCGTGAACCATTGTCAGCCATGCGCCCCAAGGGCACGCCCGCCAAGGCATAGACTACGGTGAAGGCCGTACCCGCCAGACCCAGTTGCAGGTCGCTGAGCTGCCACTCCAGGCGCAGCGGCTCGACGATGATGGCCGGGATGGTACGGTCGAAATAATTGAACAGATTGGCGACAAACAGCAGAAAGAGAATGCGCCAGGCGTTCGGCGCTTGGTATCCAGTGCTCATGGTCATGGCCCTTTTTGGGTGGTTGCGCGATCACGTCAGGCTTGCAGTTGTGCGGACAACGTGTCAGCCGCGGCCAGCAAAGCACCGGGAAGTTGGCCGTGCCAGTCGGCGTCCAGCCGGGTAGCGCTGGCAGCCAGAGTCAAGGCCATGAGCATGCCGCCGTCAGGTGCCACAATCGGCGCGCTGAAGGTGTGCACCGGCACCTTGTGCAACAGCGACGGTGTGGTGCCGACCATCCGCGCCAGGCCTTGCTCGCGCACCTCGGCCAGCGCCTCGGTAAAGCGCTGACGGCGGCTGGCCAGGTCCTCACCCGGCACACTGGATTGGCGCAGGTCCTCCTCGATAAACGCCTGGGTCACGGCTTCGGGCAAAAAGGCGGCGAAGGCGAGCCCCGTGGCGGAGCGGGTAACGGGCATCACCAGACCACTGAACAACTGGTCGCTGACCGGTTGGCTGGACGGTTCCCAATGCACCGCAGTGGGGCCATGGTTTCCCCACACCGACAGGCACAGGGTATGCCCACCCAATTGCTCAGCCACAGCCGGCAAGGCCGCGCTGACACGGCGGATGGCAGACAGCGGCACCGGCTCTAGCGCGTTGGCCTGGTAGTAGCTGGCTTCCAGGTCGCACGAATGAGCGACCATATACCGCCCGGCGCTGAAGGCCAGCGGGCGGCGATTGCCCTGCGCCATGCGCTCGACACGGCCGATGTAGAGCATATGATCGCCGCTCGGATAGGCCGCCACCTGCACGCATTCCAGGTAGGCCGCTACACCGTCGAGAATCGGCACATTACCCAGGCCGTTGTGGTGGGGGATGCCCTCGAATTTGTCTTCGCGGGACCTGGCGAAGTTGTTGGAAATACCGATCTGGTCATCAGCCAGGATATTCACGGTAAAACGCGGGCTATCGCGAAAGGGAGCGAAGCTCTTGGCCGTCAGTGCCTGGCTCCACAGCACCAACGGTGGCTCCAACGACACGGTGTTGAACGAGTTGGCGGTCACGCCTTGGGCCACGCCCGCGGCGTCGCGGGTAGTGACCACCGTCACGCCGGTCACAAAAGTACCGAACACATCGCGCAACTGTCGGGCGTCGAAAGGCGCGGTGGAAATAGTCATGGTGGCTGCCTCGCATGCAGGGTTTCGAGGGCGAACGGGGCCACGGCGGTGGTAAAGCACCGCCGGGCAGCGTCGCGGATTACAGAGCTATCGGCCGCCGCTTAGCGCGGCACGTCCAGGCCTTGGGCCACGTGGTCCCAGGTATCGCTCGTCAGGCCCTCTTCACGCAGGGCCACCTTGCGCACCTTGCCGGTTGGCGTGCGCGGCATGGGGGTCAGGCAGCGGTAGTAGCGCGGCACCATAAAGCGCGGCAGGTGCTGCACGCAGTGCTGAAACAGGGCGTGGAAATCGAAGCTTTCACCGGCGGTGCTTTCAAACACCACCAGCACCTCGCTCTCGCCGATGTCTGACCGCACCGCCACCGCCGCCGCCTCATGAATGCCGGGGAAGGTGGCCACCGCCGCCTCCAGTTCCTGGGAGGAGATATTTTCCCCGCGCCGGCGCAAGGCATCGGATTTGCGGTCGTGGAAGTAGAAGAAACCGTCCTCATCCATCGAGCCCAGGTCGCCGGTGTGCCACCACAAATCTCGCATGCTATCCAGCGTGGCCTGAGGGTTGCCCAAGTACTCCTTGAGCATGATGTTGGCCATGCGTGGGCGGTAGACGATCTCGCCAATTTCACCGGGCGGCAGCGCGCGGCCGTTGCCGTCATGAATCTCCATGATCGACGAGGCCGTGGGTTTGCCCATCGAGCCGATCTTGCGTCCGCGCAGAGGGTTGTAGATGACGTTCTTGATCTCGGTCTGGCCATACCCTTCGAGCACATGCACATTGAAGCGCGACTCGAAGCGGTACAGCACATCGGCCGGCGCCGGAGCAGCGAACACGCGGGTGACGTTGTGCTGGCGGTCCAGCGCCGAGCGCGGCGCCGAAAGCAGCATATGCAGCATCGAGCCCAGGGCATTGAACTGGGTGGCACCGGCCTGGCGGACTTCGTCCCACAGGTTCGACACGCTGAAGCGGGGCGACAGGATGATCGCCGCGCCGGCATAGATGGCCGCCGCGCAGGTGGTGACTTGGGCCATGCCATGGAACAGCGGCAAGCAGGTGTACAGGCGGTCACGGCAGGTGAGTTCGAAGGCCTGAGCGGTTTCCCGGGCCATCACCACGCCCTGCAGGTGCGGAGCGACCACCCCTTTGCTTTTGCCTGTGGTGCCGGAGGTGAAGCCGATGGCACAGGGGTCGCTGGGCAGCAATTCGGGGAATGGCGCCTGCGCGCTGCCGCGCGCCAGCAGCTCGTCCCACGACAGCACCTGGATGTCGCCCGCCGGCACCTTGGCCGGCACGCCATCGACATACACCAGGGTGCGCAGCGTGGGCGGCAACTCGCCCATGGTCAGCAGCAGCTCGCCCAGGCGCGCTTCGGTTATCAGAATGCTGGCCGCCGAATGCTCCAAGGTGTACTTGAGAAACGGGCCCTTGTAAGCGGTGTTGACCGGCACCTGCACCGTGCCGGCACGGGAAGCGCCGTAGCACGCGTACAGGTACTCGGGGCGGTTGGTCATAAAGATGCCCAGCACATCACCCTTCTTCACCCCCAGCCCCATCAGGCCGGCGCCGGCAGCGTTAACACGTTGGTCAAGTTGGCCGTAGGTGGTTTCCTCGCCTTCGAAAACCAAAGCGACATTATCCGGAGCGCACCCGGCCCGCGCGGCGATCAGGCCGCCCATGGTGCCGCCACCCAGGTCCTGCAAGTCGTGTCGATTCATGCTGTTTTACCGTAGTTTTTATTAGTGTGTTTCCAACTGCCCGGTACACCAGGCAGCCGCACGCAACGCTTGTTTCTGATAGTAGATAACGCGGGGTCGTCTTACCGGCCGTGCCTGTCGGCCGCCGCCCAGCGGAACTCGCTTTGTGCCGCGCGAAAGGCCTCCAGCTCTTCGGCGCTGCCCGGCACTTTGCCGGCCTTGCGGGTAAAACCTTTCTCCTTGCCACCCAGCACACCGTTCAGCCAGTTGGCGGTATCGATCAGACTGCTCAGATCAACCCCGGACTTCACGCCCATGAGGTCGAGCATCTGCACCACGTCTTCGCTGCACGTCCCGCCTACCGCCGCACCCGGTGCCGCCGGATGGCCGCCAGAGCCGGCCAGTGAGGTATCGATATTGAATGAACCCACGGCGATCTGTTCAGCGATATTGGCCAGCCCCATGCCTCGACTGTCGTGCACCTGCACGCGCAGTTTGTGCATGGCGGTGTGGCTGGCCGCGAACTCGAGCATATGGCGAATTTGCGGCGGCGCCGCGTAGCCACAGGAGTCGGCGAGAATCCACTCATCGATGCCCATGGCCGTCAGCCGGCTGACCAGGGACTGAACCTGCGCCGGACCACGCGGCAAACCGATCGGCCCGCCAAAAACGGCAATCAGGTACGTGCCCAGACGAATATCCGCAGTCGCCGCCAGCTCGCGCATCTTTTCCAACTCGATCAACGAGTCGTCGATGGAGCGGCCGATATTGGCCTTGGCAAAGGCTTCATCGGCGGCCAGCAGAAACCACGCCCCATGGGCGCCGGAGTCGATGGCGCGCTTGAGGCCAGTGAGGTTACCGA
>NZ_JBBNAH010000166.1:0-1522 GCF_037994325.1 Pseudomonas sp. | reverse complement strand
AACTGATGAACTGGTTTGGCGTGGCCTGTGAGCTGCACCGCGACTGGCGCAACGACATCGAAGGCCTGGGCACCCTGTGCGCCAACCACATTCCCGACTACCGCAACCTGTTCACCAGCTACAACGCCCTGACCGCGAGCAAATAAGCACGCGCCATCACCCCTTAGCGTCGCGGCAACCTGCCGCGACCGCACCCCACTTAAAGGAAGGACCCGTTTATGAAACTGACTAAATTGTTCGCCAGCGTGGCGTTGTCTGCGGCTGTCACCACCTCGGCGCTGGCCGACAACAAACCCACCATCGTGCGGGTGCACGGCGCCTTCGCCGACTCTTCAAGCTGGAATGGCGTGATCAAAATTCTGGAAAAAGACGGCTACCCAGTAGTCGCTGCCGCCAACCCACTGCGCAGCGTAAAAACGGACGCGCAATCCGTGGCCTCTGTGCTCAAAAGCATCCAGAGCCCAGTGGTATTAGTCGGTCACTCCTACGGTGGCCCAGTAATCAGCGAAGCGGCCTACGGCCAAGCCAACGTCAAAGCCCTGGTCTACGTAGCGGCCTTTGCCCCCGACGTCGGTGAAAGTGCCGTCGCCCTCAGCGGCAAATACCCCGGCAGCACCCTCGGCCCAACCTTGGCGACACCGGTTGCCCTGGCAGAAGGCGGCAATGACCTGTACATCCAACAAGCCAAATTCCACGACCAATTCGCCGCCGACGTAAACAAAGCTGACGCCCAACTGATGGCCGCCACCCAACGCCCCATCACCGACGTGGCCCTAAACGAAGCCGCCAGCGAACCCGCCTGGAAAACCATTCCCTCCTACTGGGTATACGGCGACGCCGACAAAAACATCCCGCCCCAAGCCATGAAATTTATGGCCGAGCGCAGCCACTCCAAGCAGACTGTTGTAGTCAAAGGCGCCTCCCATGTAGTGATGATTTCAAACCCCAAAGCCGTAGCGCAGCTAATTGAAACGGCCGCAAAAGGGCACTAACAAACGCCTTAATAAAAGTTAAAAAACGGAGCGCCCAAACAGCGCCCCGTTTTTTGCGTTTATCGCCCAGTGAGCCGACCGACATTCAACGCCTAAACCCTGCCAACCAGTCCCACCTTTTCACCCCCTGGGCTTGAGCGCTGCCAGCTCGTCGGCGTTTAATGCCGCCAACGTTTCGCCACTCCCCAACGTTGAGATTCACGGATGAAAGTAAGTTACCGAATCACGGAAGAAGACTACGTCGCCGCCGTAAAACTCTCCGCCATCCCCACCCGCAAACGCCGCGTCGCACTGGTGCTTCTCATCGCCAGCCTGGGCGCGCTTGGCGGTCTGTTCAGCGCAACGTTCCTCCAAGACTTTACCGCCGGAACTCTCGGCGGGCTCCTCGGCGGCACACTGCTGTTCCTCGTCAGCCACTTTATCTGGGTGCCCTACAACAGCCGCCGCCACTACCGCAAATACCGCGCGATTCAGCAAGAACAGTGGCTGGAGTTAAAGCCGGAAGGGATTGCGGTGGGCTCGGAAACGTC
>NZ_JBBNAH010000165.1:0-4021 GCF_037994325.1 Pseudomonas sp. | reverse complement strand
GGGCTTTTCCTTGGAGCGCGAAACCTTGGTGACGCGCTTGCAGGCGACCAATACCGAGCTGGCCACCCTGGCCCTTACCGACGCCCTCACCGGCCTGTACAACCGTCGCGCGGTGATGAGCGAGGTCAAGCGGCTGCTGGCACTGGCCAAACGCGAAGGCCGCTATGTGGTGGTGGGGATGGTCGATCTGGATGGCTTCAAGTCGATTAATGACACCTACGGCCATCAGTCCGGCGATACCTTTTTGCGCGAGGTCTCGAGCAATCTGCAGATCTGTTTGCGTGCCAGCGATGTGTTGGGCCGCACCGGGGGTGACGAGTTTGTGGTGATCGCCATGGGTGTGCAGGTTGAACCGGCTGAGCTGCCCACCGCCATGCGCAACGCCGCGCTGCAATTGCAGGAGCGTTTGACCAGCGCCACCATCGGCCGCTACGCCTTGGACAATGGTGAGTTGCGCTATGCCGGTGCCAGTGTCGGCGTGGTGGCGTTGATGCCCGATGGCGTTGACGCCGAGGAAGCGATCAAGCTGGCGGACCGGGAGATGTATAAGGTCAAACAGCGGCGTAAAAGTTTGCAGGTGTCATGAGCCAATCGCCCCTAAAAACCGCAGCCTGGCTGCGGTTTTTTATCGGCGCCAATCTGGCGGGCTTAGCGTTATTTCATCAGTGCCGGATTAATCGGCATGTTGGCGTAGGCCGGATTGGCGCGTAAAAAACGCTTGAGCGCTTGCGGTTGTCGGTCCACTACGCACATACCTACGTCGGCATTGGGTACGGTGCAGGTGGCGAGGGCCAGCAGCCCGCAATTTTTCACGCCGTAGTAGGCCGCGGGTGCCGGGTAGCGTGGGCAGCCATAGACCAGTTCGCCTACGTAGTTGATGACGCCGTTCTGCACGCGAAAGCGCAAGGGCGCCGCGAATGGTCCCATCACTCCGCGCCGCGCGCCCAGCTCACTGACCTGGTAGTCGCCAGCCGGCAGCCATACCGAGTAGTAGTCTTTGGCGCCCCAGCCGTAGGTTTTGCCGGTGTTGATGTCGCTAAATTGCAGCCAGGTGCCATAAGGCCCGTCGGACACCAGTGCACCCACCACCAAGCCGGCGTTTTGCGCTGAATAGGTTTTCGAAGTAAGCGTCATCTCCTCGGGCAATTGGGCACAACCGGCCAGGCTGAGCAGCAGCCCAAGCGCTATAAAACGACCCTTTCCAAGCATCTACAACCTCGCTTAAAACCAGCAGTAGGTGGGCTGGCTGTTGAACAAAATCGTCGATCAACCGTTGCGCCGGCCGGCAGTGGACGCTCGGCAAACCGTTGCGTAGCATGCCGGCCCTTTATTGCGCGGCCCTTTCAAGGATGACCATGTTAACTGGCAATTTTTACCTATTACGGACAGTGGGCCTAGCCATACTCCTCGGCACGCTCAGTGCCTGCAGCGTAAACGGCACCTACCCGGACGCGACTGAGCCCGATGCGGCAAAGCTGCGTTTTATTAGCGCTGAGCAGAGCGCCACCCTCGACGTCTACGACGACGCGCATTGCACCGGGCGCACCACCGGCATACTCAATAACCCCTTAATGGCCAATACCAAGCGGCGCGCCGACATGCAGGTTGCAGCGCCAGCCGGCGCCGACGCCTACTTGGAAGTGAAACTGCCGCCTGGCAAAGAACTGCTGGTACGGGTTAACACCTTGGGCAACGCCACCGTGTGCGGCACCGGGTTTAACTTCACCCCGCACAAGGGCTCGGAGTACGAGTTGACCTTCAACTATGAGGGCAACCTGTGTAAGGCAACGCTCACGCGTTTGGCGAACATTAATGGCAAGGTTGTACGCGACCCGATGGTGGTTGTAGACAAGGGGCTGCCGGCCTGCTCGGCCAACAAAGCACCAGCCCGCGTGCCCGATACCCCAGCGCGTGTGGCGTTGATTGAGCAGATCATTGCCGACAGCCTGACCAGCGATATGCAGCGTCCGGCCATTGCCGATAACCCAGACGCCAGTGCCAAACACCTCGATAAGGTTGTGGCCGAACGTAAGCAGCAAATGGGCATTAGCGTGCCGCCGGCCTATTGGACCGAGTACCGGCAGATCATGAGCGCCTTGGCCAATGACATGCTGACCGCCAAGCCTCGTGCGTTGCAAATGTACAAAGACCACTACCGCCTGCAATTGCAGCAATTGGAAGACAAGCACCTAAAAGAATTAGGGCCAGACGAAGACACGCTAAACACCAGCAGTGCGCTGCAAACCAACAGCAACATGCACCAGTACTACCTACTGGCAATGAAACAGGTGATGGCCGAGGCCCTTATCAACCAGCGTCGGCGGATGGCGGAGCTGGATGAGCGTTATGACATCTGCTCGCGCTTTAGTGATTGTTGGAGGCAGTAACGGAAATCAGGGTGTGCTGTGCCAATCGCTTGGTGCGCACAGCACGCCCTACCAGTGGGTTAACGTTTTCCACGTACATCAACGTTAACTTCCCCAGTAAAAAGCCAAGCGCTTAACCGCTTGGCTTTTTGCATTTTACAGCGCGTAGATTTTCTTCAAGCGGTCATTAAGGATAAAGATCTTGCCGGTGGCATCACGCACTTGCAGTTCAACCCCGGCTACGCCGTCAATATCGGTGGCAGAGTCGATACTGTAGTTGGTGTTACCGACTTGGTAGTCTTTAACACTATTGGTGGCTGGGTGAATAATGCGGATAAAACCTTGCATGGCCAGGATAATTTCATTACCGGCGGCGCCATCGGTATCTACCGAGTTACCGTAGATAGCCCATTGGTAAGTTGAACTTCCCTCGTAGTATTTAACGTTACCGGTTACGCCACCTTTAATCAGGTAAACCTTGTCGGAAGTTCTGCCGAGAATTTCACCGCCGGCCAACCCATCGGTTTCATACACGCCAACCACGGCGCTATAGCCGGCAAAGGTGAAGTCTTTGTTGTTGTTATTGCGCAGGTTAACGACCTTGATGCCGTTACCCATGTTCAGCACCACGTCGGCACCTTGGCCGGTGAGGTCTGCAGCGGCAACCAGCGACCAGGTGGAGTTGTAGTCGAAGGTATATTCCTTCACTGAGCCGGTTTTCTCGTTGAGGTGGGCGATGCCGGTGCCCACGCTCATGATGACTTCGTTGCCTTCGCTGTTATCGACGTTGGCGGCAGCTATAACGGACCAGACTCGGTTACCCATTGGGTAAGACTTTTTGGTTTTGCTGGCATGGCGCACGACCTGCAAATCTGGGCCGGCT
This sequence comes from Pseudomonas sp., assembly GCF_037994325.1. GTDB lineage: Bacteria > Pseudomonadota > Gammaproteobacteria > Pseudomonadales > Pseudomonadaceae > Aquipseudomonas. Next base: position 772 of record NZ_JBBNAH010000165.1, on the reverse strand, counting down.
TTGATAATAACTTCGGCGCCGGGTTTGCCGTCGGTATCGGCGGCACCAAATACAGCCCATACGGTATTGCCGATGGCATAACTGGTGACCGGGCCATTAGCGGTTTGAACATCCAAGTTCGCGCCGTTTCGGTATACCGATTCAACTTTACCGTCGCCGTTTAAGTCCCATTGGCCGATAAGTGTTCCGGCGGCATGCGAGGCAGATGCCATTAATAGGCCAGTAGCCAAGAGCAACGCTTTGGGTGTTTTGCTATCCATAAATTGATCCTTCCGTTTTGGTTTCGCCCTTCTTGGGCTGGCAGAGACTAGACAACCTAACCCGGCAAAACAATGCGCCAAATCACAGCGATCCATGATTATCTAATCGGCCTTACTCCGTGACCAAGCGGCGTTATTCATTGCGATTAAAGTTTCGTTAACTGTTTGTTCCGTAGTTGCGCAGCACTTTTATAAACGCAAAAAACCGCAGCCTTCTGTAAAGGGCTGCGGTTTTTTACGATGTGTAAATAGATGCCTCTTGGGCGGGGTGCTTTTGGGTGTGCTGCGCGCACCAGGCGATCATCCGGCAAGTGCCTTGGTGCTCACAGCACACCCTGCGACGCTCAGAGCGCGCGCCCTGCCCGCTTACTTGCCTGCGGTCAAAGCGTTGTAGCTGGTGAACAGGTTGCGGTAGTCGGGAATGTGGTTGGCGCACAGGGTGCCCAGGCCTTCGATGTCGTTGCGCCAGTCGCGGTGCAGCTCACAGGCCACGCCAAACCAGTTCATCAGTT
>NZ_JBBNAH010000164.1:0-14418 GCF_037994325.1 Pseudomonas sp. | reverse complement strand
TGGATGTGCTGATAAACAATGCCGGCGTTGGCTACTTCTCATCTGTCGAAGACAGCGACGATGAGGCGGTACGGCAAATGTTTGAGGTCAACTATTTCGGCACGGCATCTATGATTCGGGCGGTACTGCCGGGCATGCGAAAGCGGCGCGCTGGCATGATCGTTAACCTCACGTCTGTAGGCGGTTTGGTCGGTTTCGAAGCGGTCGGCCACTACTGTGCAACGAAATTTGCCGTGGAGGGCTTGTCCGAAAGTCTGCGCGCGGAGGTTTCGCCACTTGGCATTCGGGTGATGACCGTTCAGCCCAGCGCGTTTAGAACTGAGTGGGCCGGCTCTTCGGGCGCTGCGCAAGTTGTCGCTAAGGACTATGAGGCAACCGTAGGAGCCGCAATGCACGCCTACCAGAAGTCTGTCGGCAAACAAGCCGGCGATCCCACTCGCGCAGCGGCAGCAATTTACGCCGCAGTTAAATGCGCAACGCCTCCAGCGCGTCTGTTGTTGGGCAATGAAGCCTATGAGGCCGCGCAGGAGAAACTTACCGCCATGGGGCAAGAATTCAGCGCGTGGGAACCCACGGCGCGGGGCGCGGATTTTCCGGCGCGTTAGCGCATCGGCTATCAAGACGACGGCAGTTCCACTGCTACGGCAGAATCGGGCAAACACCTGACAGGAGTGATGTAACGGGGACGCCGAGGGGTGGGCAACACTAAACGCGTTGATTAACCCGCCCACTTTGAACGGTACGTACCGAGGAGTATCTGTATGGATTCATTGTCCCCGTCCCGCCCGTTAATTTGGCTCTACGCATTCGCTGCGGGTGCCATGATTGCCAATATGTACTACCTGCAGCCTATTCTTTCCCTGGTGGCGAATTCATTTGGCATTCCAGTTTCAACCTCTGGCCTCCTGGTAAGTTGCACTCAGCTTGGCTACACGGTAGGAATTTTGCTGGTCGTTCCTCTCGGTGATGTGCTGGAGAGAAAGTCACTTCTAAGCCTGATGTTTTTGCTGAACGCATTAGCGATGTTTACGGCGGCGGCTAGCCAAAATTTCGTGCTGTTCAGCGCGGCAGTGCTTATCTCCGGAGCGACCGCTTCGGCGGCAATGTTGATCGTGCCCTACGTGGCCTCTATCACCACGGAGCATCAGCGCGGTCGAGTGGTCGGCCTGGTGATGACTGGGGCGTTGTTGGCTATTCCACTGTCCTGGCTGGTTTCTGGTGGCGTTGGCAACACAACGGGTTGGCGGATGGTGTATGCGACCGCAGGGTGTACTGCGCTGATTCTGCTCATGTTGCTCAGAATCACGTTGCCGGCAGAGCCGGAGCGACGGGGTCAGCCAGTTCGCTATCGCAGACTGATGCACTCGTTGTGGCTAATTACCCAGAAGCAGCCAACGCTTCGCCGACGTGCTCTTTATGGTTCGCTGGGAATGGCTAGCTTCAGTAGCTTGTGGACCGGTCTGCCTATCCTGCTGTCGCAACCGCCTTATAGTTTTCCTGCTGCTCGCATCGGCCTGATAGGGCTGACGGGCGTTGCCGGTGCACTGATTCCTGGCTTGATTGGCCGTTTGAGTGATCGCGGCTATAAACACGCTCTGGCTATCGGCTTGGCCACCTTGATGATGCTCGCCTGGGGAGCGTTGTTCTTTGCAACAACTGGGTTGTGGATAATCATTGTCGCGGCAATGGCGCTGAACATTGCCGTAATGGGGCTACAGGTAACCCACCAATCGGTGATCTACAAACTGGACCCGAACGCTAACTCGCGGATCACTGCAGTTTTTATCAGCGTCAATTTTGTCGGCGGTGCGATCGGCTCCGCAGTGGCCAGTATCGGTTTACACTATTTCGGATGGGAAGGCTTGTGCCTGTTGGGTGCAGGTTTGCCTGCGGCACTCCTAGTGATCTATGCAATTAACGAGTGGCCCCGCCCCAGCAGTTCCGGTTCAGTGGACAATCAAATTAGCGCCAAGGAAATCCATTAATGCCCTTACTCGTGCGGGTAGATGTCCGCCCTGGCCGACGTAAATTGCATGAATTTCAGTGACGCTCTTGGGCACGAACGCTTCCAGAACTGATACCAACCTGCCGGCAGCCAGGTCCTGTTCAACTTGGCAAAAACCTAGCTTGGCTAGTCCTCCGCCTAGGACGGCGAGCTCTCGCAATGCGTCTCCATCACTGACGCGAGCATTGCCTGCTACCGGGTACATGCCTTGCCCACCGTTCTCGGTGAGCAAGGACCATTCCATTGCTGGCGGGGAAAAGGTAAAACCCAGACAATTGTGGTGGGCTAGGTCGGCAGGCGAAAGCGGAGTTCCTTTGGCTGCTAGGTAGGCGGGAGAACCTACGATAAATCCTCTGGATTGCCCTAGTCGTTTCGCCACCAGGTTGGAATTTTTCAATGCGCCGCTGCGTATGGCGATATCAGCTCGTGCGTCGATGAGATCGACCACCTCATCGGTCAGAAAAAGTTCGACACTCACGCCTGGATGTAGATCGAGAAACGAGCTGATTATGGGTAGAAAGAGTTGGCGGCCGATGCCCACGTTGCAGCTGATTCTGACCAACCCCTGAGGCGCGGAATTGGCGGATGCTTCGCGCTCTGCTTCATCAAGCTCGGCAAGAATGGCGATGCTGCGCTCGTAGAATGCCGTTCCTTCAGGTGTCAGCAGCTGTTTGCGCGTGGACCGATTCAGCAAGCGGGCCCCGAGGCGGCTTTCCAGGCGGGTCACCAGCTTACTGACGGCGGATGGGGTTATCGCGCATGCCTTTGCAGCCGCTGAATAACCGCCTTCTTCCACCACTTTCACGAACACGCTCATCTCGGCGAAGCAGTTAACATCTAGTCGTCGCATATGAATTCACGTCATAAGTCGTGTGCCTGGGCACGGGCTATATCTCCCCAACTTCGCGCGCATAAGATTTTGCTAACGCGACGTGGGGCTGTCGACTTTGTAAGCAAAGAAGCGGCCAACTCAAACAGTGACGCGTTGTGTGCTCACCCTGTTTTGCAACCGCAGAACATTGCCATGTTGACACCTGCTCGGAGGCTGAAATGACTCACAAACTTCAACTAGTACTCATCCATAACAGCTACGAGTCCGATGGCACTGACAATGCGTTGGTGCAATGGATTACCGCCATTTTGCAAGACCGCAGCGAGTTTGAGCTAAGCGTCCTAGAGCCATTTGATTTGAGGTTTAGAGACGGTTTTTCAGAGCAGCGCGGGCGTCGCGCCTGCTTGAATACGTTAGCGGCTGCAGATGCCTATATCGTCCTGACGCCGGCACGCCACCTTGGCTATGCGCATGGGTTGAAGCCCTTGATGGTGCGTTGGCCTGAGTACCTTCAAGCCCGGCCCGTTTCATTTGTAAGTTATGGCTGCACAACTGGAGCCGAGGCTGAAGTCGAGCAGTTGCGGTGCGAGCTGTTGGATCTGCATGCCATGCCGCTTGGCAGTTGTTTAGCTTTCAATGAGATCGCGGAGCGTTTCAATCTAGGCGCCGAGTTTGAGCGCTATGCGCAGACGCGTGTGCCGATGGCACAGTTGCTCATCCAGCTGGCTTGGTGGGCGCGGGCGTTGAAAGACGCACGAGCCTTCGCTCCCTACCAAAAGGTCGGTTAGTCCTAAAGCCGAAGGTTCTGCCTCCGCCAGGAGCATTGTGCAAAACCTTCGCAGGAATCGCATAACGGCACCTCGCCGTGACTTCTTAATCTTGCTTCAAGACCTGCTGAACAGCGGGAACCTCTGAAGCGAAAACAGGAGTTATAAAATGCACAACATCGAACAGAAAGTCGTCGTGATTACCGGTGCCAGCAGCGGTATTGGCGAAGCGACCGCTCGCCTTCTCGCTAGCAAAGGAGCCCGTGTTGTCTTGGGAGCGCGCCGTACCGATCGGCTCGAGGCCTTGGCAGGAGAAATTCGTGCAGCGGGCGGTATCGCCGATGTGCTGCCCCTGGATGTAACCAGCCTGGATGACATGCAGTCGTTCATCGACTTCGCTGTCGAGCTTCATGGTCGCGTTGACGTGCTGGTAAACAATGCCGGGGTCATGCCGCTGTCCAAATTGGAAGCGCTGAAAGTCAATGAGTGGAATCAAATGATCGATGTGAACATCCGTGGAGTACTGCATGGCATTGCCGCGACCTTGCCTCTTATGCAGCAACAGCGAGCGGGCCAGATCATCAATATCGCCTCCATTGGTGCGTATGCCGTAAGCCCTACCGCTGCTGTGTACTGCGCTACCAAGTATGCCGTTCGTGCCATTTCCGAAGGGCTTCGCCAGGAGGTAGGCGGCGACATCCGTGTCACCGTTATCGCTCCCGGTGTCACCGAGTCCGAGTTAGCGGAGAGTATTTCTGATGAAGGCGGACGTGCAGAGATGCGTGAGTTCCGCAAGATCGCCATTCCTGCTTCGGCCATTGCGCGCGCTATTGCCTATGCCGTCGAGCAACCTGCTGATGTGGACGTCAGCGAATTGATCGTGCGCCCTACCGCAAGCCCATTCTGATTATCTTATCGCCCGTTTGCAGAGGAGAAGGTTATGGCGCAGCCATCCGGAGACCAGAACAAGTACGTTGGCATGTGGGTGACAGCCGACGGTCGTATTCGCCATGAATTGTTGCCAGACGGCCGCTATGACGAGGCTCGGGGAGGGCAAAAAAGTGCCTACCAAGGTCGTTATTGGCTGGAGGGCGATCATATCGAATACGTTGACGACACCGGCTTCACCGCCGACGGTGAATTCCGCGGTGACGTGCTGTACCACGCCGGGATGGTGCTTTATCCCGAGCGTTGAACCGGAGGCCGGAATGGAGACATTCCGGCCTTTTTTATGTGATGTCCATGCAACCAATAGCCCGCCTTAGTGCGGGCGGTTGTGTTGAATCCCCAGCAGTTCACAAGGTCTGAGGGTGAAGTAAAGGTTTCATGGCGCCGGTAACTGCAACTCTCGGTGGATGGCTTGAACTTATTGGGAGGAACTACGTGAACATGGACCTGACTGAGCGAACCTCCGCCCAAGGATTGGAGGCTTACATTCGTGGCGAACGTCTTGCTGCTTCGGACAGTCTGGCAGCCCGCGATATATTGGTTCAGATCTTCAATCGGGAGCGTGAGGAGGACAACTTTATCGTTCCCGCCGTGGCTGAGCCCTTGTTGGTGTGGGTCATCTCAGGAACCGCCGTTGTAGAGGAGCGAACGCTTGGGGGCGAGTGGGAAACCAGTCACGTGGCCAAGGGCGATTTCTTTTTGACATCCTCGGCAGAACCTTACGAGATGCGCTGGAAGGTTTCCGGTGCAGATGCATTCGAGGTCATGCACATCTATCTCGGGATCCCTTTGCTCGAGAAAGCCATTCAGGAAGTACTCGGCGGCTCTGGCGCTGTCCGTTTGCGAGATATATCGGGTGGGCATGATGAGCTGCTGTCCATGCTGCTGGAGCAGATCCGCGTGGAGCTGACTGGCCATAAAGCCGTTAGCGCACTTTTTCTGCAGGGACTCGCCCAATGCATGGCCGTCCACCTTGCTCGTGAGTACTTGGACAGTTCTGCTGACGATATTACCCATCGCAATGCACTGCCTGCCTTCAAGCTGCGACGCGTCTTGGCGACCATGGAAGCCAATCTGCCTGGGGAGTTCAGCCTTGGGGAACTGGCCGAAGAGGTCGGCATGAGCGAATACCACTTCAGCCGGCTGTTCAAAAAAGCTACCGGGCATTCACCGTCTCAATTCTTTATCCGACTGCGAATGGCCAGAGCCCGGCAACTTCTTTTGGAAACGGATCAAAGCATCATCGATATTGGCCTGGAGGTCGGCTACAGCAGTCCGAGCCATTTTTCTCAGGTCTTCAAACGAGAAGTCGGCCTTACGCCCAGCCAATACCGCAAATGATGATTTCGAAGCGAAGATTTACAGGTTTTGTGAACGGAACTGCTCGTGGAAGTCCAAGGTTTCCCCTGCAACCATAAACTGCCCTTGGCCCCTGTAGTGGAGGGTTTTTGGATCTTTCACCGACAACGCAACGTGTGCTCTGACGACTTCCCACACGAACAAGCCGTACTCGCCGATTAGATTCGAGTCGAACAACTGGCATTCAAAATTGGCATAGCATTCTTTAATCAGCGGAGCCTTTACCTGGTCTGCCGGAGTCGGAGTGAGGTCAAACTCTACGAACTTGTCGAAGGCTGAGCCGGTGCTGTTTCCCACCGCGACGACCTGATCTGCCAGCTCAACTGTGGGTATATTGATAACGCATTGCTGACTGTTTCGGATCAGCTCGTAGCTATGGTTTCCCGTCCAGATGTAGCAGCCAAACAGGGCGGGAGAAAACTGCATCATCATGTGCCAGCCCATGGTCATGATGTTGGTCTCACCTTTCCAGGCTGAAGTCACTAGAACGATAGGCCCGGTCTCTAGATGTTGGCGGACGTCTATCAGTGGGAAGTCGGATTTTCGATATGCGGCCATGACGCCTCCGTTGAATAGTCGTATGGATAAAAAACGCGTGGTGCAGGGCAACCCTGCACCACGCGAATTGAGACGAAGCATTAGCCCACCGGGATGCTCATGCCGCCATCGGCCATGACCACTGAACCGACGATAAAGCTGGCGCGCTCGGAGGCCAGGAAGGACACGATCTCGGCGATCTCTTCTGGCGCCGCAGCGCGGCCAATGGGCGCAGATTTGCCGTGCTCCTCCAGGAAACCGCGGCCGTCGTCCATGAAATGGTTCAACAGGTTGGTCACCACATCGCCAACGCCGATGGCGTTTACACGGATGCCATGCTCGATCGCTTCCAGCGCCTGGGTGCGCGTCAATTGGGCCAAGGCACCTTTGGACGCGGTGTAGGCCGCGATGCCTGGAAATGCAAAGTACGAGGCATAGGACGCAATATTTACGATCGCACCAGATTTGTTTTTCATCATTTCCTTCATTGCTTCACGGGAGTGAAGGAAGGCACCGGTGACGTTGGTTTCCATTTGCCAAGTCCAGTCTTCGCGAGTCATTTCGATGACCGGTTTGTAAAGAATGCGCCCGGCGTTATTCACCAGGACGTCCAACTTGCCGAACTTTTCGACAGCCAGGGCGACCGCTTTTTCTGCCGAGCCGTCTACGGTGATGTCCGCCACAAAGGGAACGATGCCGGGGCGCTCAAGGGCATTGACGGATGGGTCGATGTCCTCTGCGATCACTTTCGCACCGCGAGAGTGGAGGAGCTCAGTAATGGCTTTACCAATACCGCTGGCCGCTCCGGTAACCAGGATTACTTTGTCTGCTACTTCATTGGGGGTTGGGGTGAAGTCAGTCATGTCATGTCTCCAAGTAGTCATTGGGGCGTCGCTTTCGACGGCTCCAATTTCCCTCTTTTTGACATGCACCTCTTTGGCAGCCTTGCTCAGCCTGTCGGGGTTTTGCTCCTTTATGTGATGTCCTGGTCCAGGTGCGTAGATGGCAATATCTGGCGCTCTTCGTTCGAGTGGCTTTAGGGCTGCGGTTTTTATGGGGTTGAAGCCTTCGGAGTCAGATCCCTAGTGGCTGCATTTTTGGTGTAAGCAAGCCAGCTGTTTCGCCGCCGTCGATGGTTAGTGATGTGCCGTTGACGTAGCTAGACGCGGGGGACAGCAGCCAGCAAATAGCGGCCGCTACTTCTTCCGGACTGGCCAAGCGCCCAGCGGCAATACGAGATGTCAGGGCTGCAGTTTTATGGGCATCCGCCATGATGCCGCTCATCATCCGGGTAGCGATTTGTCCAGGGCATACTGCGTTGAAGCGAACTTCCGTTCCGTACTCCAGAGCTAAAGCCTGGGTAAGCCCAAGCAGAGCTGCCTTGCTTGCGCAGTAGGTCGCCAAGCCTTGCTCTCCGGTCTTTCCTGCGATGGACGATACGTTAACGACAGCGCCCTGACCTTTTTGCAGCCCCGGCAAAGCGTGCTTGATATAAAAGAATGCGGAGCGCGTGTTCACCTCAAACATGGTGTCCCACTCTGATTGGGATGTTTCATGGAAGATGTTACGCCCGGCCATTCCAGCATTATTGACTAGTCCCTTGAGCGAGCCGTGTCCTGCTTCCAGTGCCACGGAGACAACGTGCTGGCAATCAGCTTCATTACGCACATCGCCAAGGACAAATCGGGCGGTAGGCACGCGTTCTTCCAATGCGGCGCCTGCGTCTTGATCGCGGCCCGTAAAAATCACGTCGAAGCCTTCGCTCGCCAACATCTCTACTGTGGCGGCGCCAATGCCGTGAGTGCCGCCGGTGACGATATACATGTTCAATTCTCCTGAGGTTTATTGCGCTGCGTGCGCAGAGTGAGAAATGTTGTGGTGAGCAGCCCGGCGATGCCGATCAGGAGCAAAAAGGTCGACATGGCGACGATAGATGGATCAATGGTGTCGCGAATGCCGTCGAACATCTGCCGAGGTAATGTGCGTTGGCTCGGTCCGCCGATAAACAACGCGACGACTATTTCATCGAAGGAAGTCATGAAGGCAAATAAGGCGCCTGACCCCACACCGGGTGTGATGATAGGTAGGGCGATGCCTATAAAAGCTCGTGTAGGTGAGGCACCAGACATGGCGGCGGCTTTGAGCAAGGTCATGTCGAACCCTTGCAGGCTGGCAGCAACGCTGATCAATACAAACGGCGTGGCCAACACGGTATGAGCCAGTATCAGGCCAGTCATGGTGCCGGTAAGACCTAACTGGCCGAACAGGAAATACATGCCCAAGCCGGAAATCACCGGGGGAAAGATCATCGGCGAAATCAATAGGCCTAGCAGGCTACCCGCTGCCGGTAGATCACGCCGAGCAAAGGCCAACGCAGCAAGCGTACCGAGCACTGTGGAAAGCAACGTTGAGATAAGGCCGATCACCAGACTATTGCTGAGCGCTTGCATCCAGGGGCCGCTGGTAAATACGCGCTCGTACCATTGCAGAGAAAATCCAGGCAATGGATAGGATAGGAATGAGCCGCTACTGAACGAGATCGGTACCACGGCCAACAAGGGCGCGATCATGAACAAGCTCATGAGTACGCCGAACAGCAGATGTGCTTTACGGGCGATAGCAGCCAGGAAGAAATGGTTCATAGGGCGTTACTCCCTCAGCGCAAGCCAGCGATTTGGCGGATACCCACCAGTCTCGCGGCCAGTAGGTAAATGAACAGCACACAGGCAATCAAAACCAAGCCAAGCGCCGAGGCCATGCCCCAATTGACAGTGGTATTGGTATAGAAGGCGATGAAGTAGCCGAGCATTTGCTCGCGCGCACTGCCGACTAGTGTTGGGGTTACGTAATAGCCTGCTGCGACGATGAAGGTCAGCAATGTGCCAGACCCGATCCCGGTGAGGGTCATAGGAAGGTAGACGTGGAAGAACCCACGCAATGGGTGAGCGCCAAGGGATGCCGATGCGCGCATAAAGTGGGGCGGAATGCTCTTCATCGTGTTGTACAAGGGCAGCACGCTGAACGGCAGCAGTATGTGAACCATGACGATGTACACACCTAGCAGGTTGAAAATCATCGGCAATGGGTGCTCGGTCAGACCGAGCCGCATGAGTAACGAGTTGACGATGCCTTTCTCCTGCAATACGACAATCCAGGCGGTCGTTCTCGCCAGCAGCGATGTCCAGAAGGGAAGCATGACGGCCAGCATTAGCAGAACCTGCATCGGCCTAGATGCCTTCACCATCAGCGCTGCAAAAGGAAAGCCTAGAACCAGGCATAGCAGAGAAACGATCAGGGCAATCTTCAGCGTCTTGAGGATTAGATCGATGTAAACGCGCTGGTCTTCGGCGACCGCTTCAATGCCATGATCGGTCTGCTTTAGGTCAATCGCGGCCAGCAGGTAGTAAGGACTGTAAGCGGGGGAAGCACGTCGAAAATCTTCCCATAGTGCTGGTGAAACCCAGCGGGGATCCACGGCCGCTAGGCGTTGCTGCGCGGTCGTGGCTGCCCGCGTATTCCCATCAAGCGGCTTTTTGTAGTGGCGTGCGGTGCTCATGATTAGAAAGCGATAGCCACTGTTTTCGTAGTTCAGGCGCCGTGCGGCTTCGCCAATCACCGCGATGTTTGGCGCACTGAGGAAGTCGTCCTCAAGTGCCTCAAACGTCTGCTCTGTAGGTAATGTGCCCGAAGCGGCGGCGTGGTTCTCGGCCAGAGCCGCGATGGTTCTGGGAAAGGCTTGCAAGAGCTCGGGATTGCTTACTGCTCGGTACAGCATCATGCCGATCGGAAGAGCGAAAAAAACTCCGGTGTATGCCAGCAGCGGCAACAGCAGCAACATGGAAAACGCGCGCCTGCGCCGGTTGGAACGCTGATGAGCATCCACCAGCGACGCGTTTTTCGGGGGCAATGTGTCAATCGCGGAAGCGGACATAATCAGACTCACCTTGCTGAAACGATACCGGACAGCGCCCACGTCGCCGTTGGCGCTGTCATCGAGCTGGATTACTGAGCGACCCAGCGTGTAAACCGGTTCATCAAGTCTTCCTCGTAGTTGACCCAGAACGGTGTATCCAGCAATAGGGCGTCTTTCATATTGGCTGGTGCATTGGGCAAGGCGTTTACGGTCTTGGTGTCTAAAGCGGCGCTGGCTTTGGTATTTACGATGCCGTAGGGAATCGCATGAGCGAAGTCTCCCTGTGCTTTGGCGCTGAGGATGTAATCCAGCAGTTGGTAGCTCTGTTGTTTGTTGGGCGTGTTCTTGATGATGGTCCAGTAGTCCATGCTGTACAGCTGCTGCTGCCAGATCAGGGGGAAATTGCTGCCCTGTTGATTGGCGATGGCGATGCGTCCGTTGTAGGCCGCAGTTACCGTCACGTTTCCGGCGGCCAGCCACTCGAGCGGCTGTGCGCCAGTTTCCCACCATTGAATGAATGGCTTGATCTCATCCAACTTCGCGAAGGCACGGTCTTGGCCTTCCTTGGTAGCAAGAACCTTATAGATATCAGCCGGCGCGACTCCGTCAGCCATAAGAGCAATCTCCAAGGTCATACGCGCTTGTTTACGCAGGCCGCGCTTGCCAGGCCACTTCTTCACATCCCAGAAGTCTGCCCAGCTTTTTGGACCATCCGCGCCAAATTTTTTCTGGTCGTAGGTCATGACTTCAGACCAGATAAATGCCCCCACCCCGCAGGTAGAGAACGCTTCAGGATTAACCTCCGGAGCATTCTTCAGCTGCTGATGATCGAGCTCTTCGAGCAGCCCCTGCTCGCAAGCCAACTCCATTTCGTTCTGGTCCATCTGCACCAGGTCCCAAGTCGGATTTCCAGATTCGACCATCGCCTTCTGTTTCGCCAGGCCACCACCATAAGTGTCCTGGACTACAGGCTTGCCACTCTGCGCAGCAAAGGGTTTGAAGTAAGCCTTATCGAAGGCCTCCTGGGTGGCTCCGCCGAAACCGACGGCGGTCAGGTCGCGTGCTTGGGTCAAGGTGCTGGCGGCTGCCAAAATGAGAGCGAGGGTGAGGCGTTTGTTAAGTGACGACATGCTGCTTTCTCCTGCACAAGGAATAACCGTTGGTGTCTGCAAGACATGGAAAGGGCAGAAGAAATGCTCAGGTCGAATGATCGAAGCTTTGCATGGTGAGAACCTTCTTATTGTTGTGGGTGCGGTGTTTCCAGGCCGCAGTGCAAATGGCTACTGCGGTTAGCGCGCTGTGAAGACACGCGCGTCTTCCGGGTTCCAGGTAAAGCCGACGGGCTGGCCATTACGCAGGGCATTGATCGACTGATCGTTGGCGGTTTTGACGATCAAGGTGTCGCCGTTGCTGAGCTTGAGATGAACGCGTATGTGATCGCCCAGGTACACACGGTCAGCGAGGGTGGCCTGATAGCTGGATGGGCCAATTGCGCATAGGCGGACTTTTTCTGGCCGGATGAGTAGCTGAATGTCTTGACCAGTAGCGCCCAGCGCCCCGACGGCCACTCCGCGCGTGTTTAAACCAGCGTTCAGCGCCACATCCACCTGTTCGCCTTGACGACCTTTGAGCTGGCCATGCAACACGTTGTTCTCACCAATGAAGGTGGCGACGTAGGCATTTTCAGGGTGTTCGTACAAAGTGGTGGGTGCACCGATTTGGGCGATGTCGCCTTGATGGAAGACTGCCACCCGGTCGGACATGGTCAGCGCTTCGCCCTGGTCATGGGTGACATACACAACGGTCACCCCGAGACTGCGATGCAACTGTTTGATCTCGTACTGCATGTGTTCGCGCAGATTCTTGTCCAGCGCTCCTAATGGTTCGTCCATAAGGATCACTTGCGGCTCGAAGACCATGGCCCGCGCCAGAGCAACGCGTTGCTGTTGGCCACCTGATAGCTCTGAGGGGCGCCGTAGTTGCATGTCATGCAACTGCACCATGTCGATGGCGCGCTTGACCTTGGTCTCGATGGTGCTGCGGTCAAGCCCGCGCATTTTCAGGGGGTAGGCAAGGTTCTCGGACACAGTCATATGCGGAAACAGGGCGTAGTTCTGGAACACCATTCCCATGCCGCGCTTGTGTGCCGGAACGTTTTGGATGGGTTTGCCCGCCATACGGATTTCACCTCGGGTGGGTGTTTCAAATCCGGCCAGCATCATTAGCGTTGTGGTTTTTCCCGACCCTGATGCACCGAGCAATGTAAGGAACTCACCCTTGGCGATGGAGAGGTTTAGGTCCTTTATGACCAGAGTTTTGCCGTCGTAACTCTTCTGAACGTGAGTGAGATCAATCAACGAGGACGGAGAGTGCGCTGCGCTGTTCATGGGCGTTGTCCAATGGATTGGTAAACGTCATTGAGGGCGGCAGTCAGGCGCTCAACCATTGCTTGGATTTGTTCTGGGGTAATGATGAAAGGAGGTGCGAGGGCGATAGAGTCACCCATGTTGCGGACGATCAGGCCCTGTTTACGCGCCGCAAGTTCAACCTGGGCGCCGATGGCCAGACTGGCCGGAAAGAAGGCTCGAGTGTTTTTGTCCGCAACCAGCTCCAAACCTGCCAGTAGACCAATGCCACGAACCTCTCCAATCAAGGGATGTTCGAGCAAAGGAGATAGCGCTTCATGCAGCACCTTGCCCATGCCCAGGTTATGAGCAGGCAGGCCCATCTCTTGGTAGATATCCAGCGCTTCGAGCGCAACAGCAGCAGCTACCGGGTGGCCAGAGTAAGTGAACCCATGACCGAAACCATTCAGTTGTTGGCTCTGCAGTTCCAGCACCTCATAAACTGAACCGCTGACGACGGCGCAGGATATGGGTTGATAGCCCGCTGACAGGCTCTTAGCGCACGCTTTCATATCAGGGGTGAAGCCCATGTTCTGATGGCCAAACCAACGGCCTGTGCGACCAAAGCCACAAATGATTTCGTCCGATAGCATCAGGATGTCATGGCGCTTGAGCAGCGCCTGGACCGCTGCGAAATAGCCCGTTGGAGGCACGATTACGCCACCGGCGCCCATGATTGGTTCGCTGATAAACGCGGCAATGTTCTCTGCCCCTTCTGATTCGATTCTCCTTTGCAGATCGGCGATCAAACGGTCTCGAAACTCAACCTCAGACTCTTCGGGTAGACCGTTGCGGTAGTGATGCGGGCACTCAATGCGTATCACACCGTCCAGGGGTAAACCGAATGCAGCATGCATATTTGGTAGTCCGGATAGGGTGGCGCCCATAACAGTCGAGCCATGAAAGCCCTTTTGATGAGCGATGACTTTGCGCTTCTGTGGATTCCCTCGTGCGCGGTGATATGCCCAAGCCATCTTGACCATCGAGTCGTTTGCTTCTGAACCGGAACAGGCAAAAAAAACCTTCGCTTCAGGCATATCACTTAGCACTGCAACGCGTTCGGCCAAGCGGGCCGTTACCTCAGAAACCCTGTGGTTGAACGTGTGGTAGTACGGCAGCACGTTGAATTGATGGTGGGCGGCTTCCACTAAACGCTGGTTGGAAAAACCTAAGCTCGCACACCACAAACCCGACATGCCTTCGATGTATTCCTGGCCTTGCTCGTCAATGACATAGATGCCGTCGCCACGTGCGATGACCAGTGGCCCCTGCTGCTGATGGCGGTGCAAGTTGGTCTGCGAATGCAAGTGGAAGCGTCTGTCTATCTGGCCTGTAGCGCTTGATTCAGACCTTGTCAGTGTGAGCATAGCGGGGGTCTCCAAACCTTTAGATAACATATAACTTATATGATGTGTGCTTCGAACAAAAAAAATCAACCTGGTTTTTTGAGCTTTTCAGCCCGCAAAAAAAGTACCGCCAACAGGTTGTTCATGCAACATATATCTTATAAGTTGTAAGAAGGGGGCCGTGAGCACGGCTATGCCAACCACACATATTCAGGAAATGCAGCCATGTCGATTGCCCATTCCGGTCAGGCTAGTGACGGTTTTTCGTCCGCTCTGAGTCCGGAGCTCGTCGAGAATCTCAAGGAG
>NZ_JBBNAH010000163.1:0-3274 GCF_037994325.1 Pseudomonas sp. | reverse complement strand
TGGGTCCCCGCCTGCGCGGGGACGACGAGTCAAGCTGACGAACACCAATCGCAACGCATGCACAAGGGTGTGCGCGTCAGTGGCTGAGCTTTAGGCCAATCAAACCGCACACAATCAACGCTACGCTACCCAACCGAATAAGCGTCACGGCCTCACCAAACAAGATGATCCCGGCGATGACGGTGCCTACCGCGCCAACCCCCGTCCATATCGCATAGGCAGTACCCAACGGCAGCTCTTTCATGGCCAGGCCAAGCAGGCCCAGGCTGATGAGCATGGCGCCAACGGTAAGAGCGGTAGGGAGGGGGCGGCTAAAGCCGTCGGTGTATTTCAGGCCGATGGCCCAGCACACTTCGAACAGGCCAGCGACAAACAGAATGATCCACGACATAGGACTACTTCCACTGCAAGTGGGGTCGTCCCCGATCTAAGGCAGACCTGAGGTCGTCCTCAGGTTGTGCAGTATTTTGCACAAAGATCGCCCAGGAGCAAGCCTGGGCAGCCATTTAATTGATCAAGTGGTCAGGGTTGAGTCGGCTTTTCTTCGCCAATGATTGTGCTGCCGTCTTCTTCCATACGCCGGAAGTAAGTGGCCAGCAGCGCACCGGAGATGTTGTGCCACACACTGAACAGGGCACTAGGTACTGCGGCCAATGGTGAGAAATGCGCACTGGCCAATGCCGCACCTAAACCGGAGTTCTGCATGCCCACTTCCAGGGCCAGGGATTTGCGTTGCGCCAGCGGCAGTTTGAACACCTTGCCAGTGAAATAACCGAGCAAAAAGCCAAAGCTGTTGTGCAGAATTACCACCGCCATAATCAGCAGACCTGACTCGGCGATCTTCGCCTGGCTGGCCGCCACCACGGCGCTGACGATCAACACAATGCTCACCACCGACACCAGCGGCAGTACATCGACAGCCAGTTTGGTCCGCTCACCGAGCAGCCGCTGAGCCACCACGCCGAGCACGATGGGCAACAGCACCACTTGCAGAATCGACCAGAACAGATCGGCAAACGACACCGGCAACCAGGCCGATGCCAGCAGCCAGATCAGCGCTGGCGTCAGTAGCGGAGCGAGCAGGGTAGTGACAGCGGCAATCGCCACCGACAACGCCAGGTCGCCCTTGGCCAGCCAGGTCATTACGTTTGAGGCGGTGCCGCTTGGGCAGCAGCCGACCAGAATCACACCAACGGCAATTTCTGCCGGCAGGTGGAAAACCTGGCACAGCAACCAGGCCACGCCGGGCATGATCACAAAGTGGGCCACTACGCCGAGGGCCACGCGCCACGGATGGCGGGCGACCTCGGCGAAGTCATCGAGCTTGAGGGTCAGGCCCATGCCAAACATCACCACGCCCAGCAGCGGCACAATGGCCACCTTCAGGCCGACAAACCATTCGGGCTGCAGGAAGGCCACTAGTGCAAACAGCAGCACCCAGTAAGCGAAGGTGTTGCCGACAAAACGGCTAAGTGCTGCCAGTGCGCGCATGGTGTTTTCCACAGGTCTGAACGGGTTAGATGCCTTGCGGCATTTCTTCGCCGCCGAGGGCTTCGAACAGCTGCGGCAGGAATTCGGTGAACGTCATCATCATCAAGGTGAAGCTGGCATCCAATTGGCCCAGGGCTTCATCGCCACCGTCTTGTTCAGCCTGGTCGGTGAGCAGGTCTTCAAAACGCAGGCGCTTGATGGTGGTTTTGTCGTCGAGCACAAAGGACAGCTTGTCTTCCCAAGCCAGCGACAGTTGGGTGACGAACTTGCCAGAGGACAGGTGCAGCTGGATTTCTTCGCTGGTCAGGTCCTGACGTTTGCAGCGCACGATGCCGCCATCTTCCTGGGTGTCGCGCAGTTCGCATTCGTCCAGCACATGGAAGCCTGGAGCGGCAGTTTGGGTTTTCACCCAGTCGGTAAGGGTGGCGGTCGGCGCGACCTTCACGGTCAATGGGCGAACCGGCAGCGAGCCAATGGCTTCACGAAGGGTGGAGAGCAGGTCTTCGGCGCGTTTCGGGCTGGCAGAGTTGACCAGAATCAAACCCTGTTTTGGCGCGATGGCGGCGAAGGTCGAAGAGCGGCGAATAAAGGCGCGCGGCAAAAAGGCCTGGATGATTTCATCCTTGATCTGGTCGCGCTCCTTCTTATAGACCTTGCGCATTTGCTCGGCCTCGATCTCGTCGACCTTCTCTTTCACCGCGTCACGTACAACGCTGCCGGGCAGAATGCGATCTTCTTTACGGGCGGCAATCAGCATGAAGTCGCCGCTGACGTGCACATAAGGCGCGTCTTCGCCTTTGCCAAACGGCGCGACGAAACCGTAGGTGGTCAGTTCCTGGCTGGCGCAGGGGCGGGCAGGTTTGGCAGCCAGTGCGGTTTCCAGGGCTTGCGCATCGAAGGGCAGATCTTGGGTGAGGCGATAGACGAGCAGGTTACGGAACCACATGAGGGGGGAACTCCATTTTTCGCAAAGCGCGCATTATTCCCCCCTGGGCGCCATTGTCCAACCCTGCGCTAAGCCTTTGGAACGTCAGTAAAAATTATTTTAAAAAGGGCTTGCCAGGGTGAGGATCGCTACGTATCATGCGCCCCACTTCGAGAGTGAAGGGTGATTAGCTCAGCTGGGAGAGCATCTGCCTTACAAGCAGAGGGTCGGCGGTTCGATCCCGTCATCACCCACCAATCTTGAGGTTACGCGCAGCGGTAGTTCAGTCGGTTAGAATACCGGCCTGTCACGCCGGGGGTCGCGGGTTCGAGTCCCGTCCGCTGCGCCATATTTAGCTCCTCTACAGACTGAAGTAGAGTGAGCGCTTAGAAAGCGACCTTAGGGTCGCTTTTTTCGTTTCTGCACATCTCATTTTTCCCTTCTATATATAGGTCGCGCTGCAGACTGTTTAGCGTGCTTCTGGCTTATGCCTTTCGCGATTTTTGCCTGAGACTTTTCCACGTGCATCTCGGGAAAAATTCCGTTTGCATGCCTGAACTTATGCCACTTTTCTGGTTCGTATCCCCGTAGCCAGTGATCCAGGCAGCCTGCTAAGCTCGCAGCTTCACTCGATTGCCCTCTTTAGCGCACGAACAAGGAAATAGCATGAGACAACATCGTTTAGCGGCGGCGGTGGCCTTGGTGGGCCTGGTGCTCGCAGGTTGCGATTCGCAAACCAGCGTAGAGCTGAAAACCCCCGCGCAAAAAGCCTCTTACGGCATCGGCTTGAACATGGGCAAAAGCCTGGCTCAAGAAGGCATGGACGACCTCGATTCCAAGGCTGTTGCTCAAGGCATC
>NZ_JBBNAH010000162.1:0-7386 GCF_037994325.1 Pseudomonas sp. | reverse complement strand
GTTGTGGCGGATACCGGCACGGCCAGCACGCAGGTTGGCGGAGACGGTGTCTTTATCATTGCCCAGGCACGAAACGATGCCCAGACCGGTGATCACGACGCGACGCATGCGGATAACCCTTAGAAATTGTCAGTGGAAGTGAACAGGCCGACACGCAAACCTTCGGCGCTGTAGATCTCGCGGCCATCAACGCTCACGGTGCCGTCGGCAATTGCCAACACCAGGGAGCGGTTGATGGTGCGTTTGATGTGAATGTTGTAGGTGATTTTCTTGGCGGTCGGCAGTACTTGACCGAAGAATTTCACTTCGCCCGAACCCAGGGCACGGCCGCGGCCGGGGTTGCCTTGCCAGCCAAGGTAGAAACCCACCAACTGCCACATGGCATCCAGGCCCAGGCAGCCTGGCATCACCGGGTCGCCTTCAAAGTGGCAGGCAAAAAACCACAGGTCCGGGTTGATATCGAGTTCGGCGACTAACTCGCCTTTGCCGTATTTACCGCCGGTGTCGCTGATATGCGTGATGCGATCGACCATCAGCATGTTGGGGGCGGGCAGTTGCGCATTACCTGGGCCGAATAGCTCGCCACGACTGCAGCGCAGCAGGTCTTCCCGAGTGTAAGCGTTCTGTTTGGACATGCGAGCTCCTCAATAATCCCCGTGCGGCAGGGCTAAGCGAATCATCTAGGCTGGTGCGCGGTGCTTAAGCACGTTCCGATTACATGGGTATGTAAGGACTTCTACCCACCAGCGTAGTCATAGACTGTTGCGTTGAAATGAAAGTCACAGACTCTGAGTACACATGTACACCCAGCGTTCCATTCACCGGTAAAACCTCAACCGGGCCAGCTACCACGGCACTGCTGACGCACTCTAACACTCTCGGCGCCTGCTGGCTTTTGCCCGGGACCATTCAGTTTGTAACCCTATTACGACTTTATGACAGCTTGGCATGTTCCCTTTTCAGTTCGCGCTGTGACTACTCGCCAAAGGTCGGGGTGCCACCCAGGCCTGCAGAATGCGTTGCAGGTCAGCGCGTTTAAAGGGTTTGGCCAGGTAGTCGTTCATGCCGGCTTGCAGGCAAGCTTCGCGGTCACCCTGCAGGGCGTTGGCGGTCAGGGCAATAATCGGTAACGCCGTTTTGTTCGGCAAGCAGCGGATCTGGCGGGTGGCTTCGTAGCCATCCATCACCGGCAGGCGGCAGTCCATCAACACTGCGGCATATTCATTGCGCGCCACGCTGCTCAGCGCCTGGGCGCCATCGCCAACCAGGCTGACCTGGTAACCCAGGCTGCGCAGCATGGCTTCTATCACTGTCTGGTTGACCGGGTTGTCTTCCACCAACAGCACCTTATGGCCTTTGCCAGAGCTGGCCTCATCCACGCTGTGCTCGGCCGCCAGTTCGGTCTGCCGGGCAAAGGGCAGCGGAATTTCCAGGGTGAAGATGGAGCCGCGGCCTTCCTGACTTTCGGCATTCAAGGTGCCGCCCATACGCTCCGCCAAGGTGCGCGCAATCGGCAAGCCCAGGCCGGTACCGCCGTAGCGGCGCGAAATGGAATTGTCGGCCTGCTGGAAGGCATCAAACATATGCTCCAGCCGTTCCGGGGAAATACCGATGCCGCTGTCATGCACCGCGCAGCTAAACCACAGCACTTCGTTGTCCAGCGCCTGCCAGCGGGTTTCGATGCGGATATTGCCTTCCTCGGTGAACTTCAACGCGTTGCCCAGCAGGTTGACCAGAATTTGTCGAATACGTGTGGGGTCGCCTTTGACCACCAACTGTTCCAGCCCCGGCTGGGTGTCCAGCTGCAGCGCCAGGCCACGCTGATGGGCGCTGTGCTGAAACACCTGGGCCGAGCTTTGGATCAGCTCCAGCAGATTAAAGGTGATGCGCTCCAGCTCCAGGGCGCCGCGTTCGATGCGCGAGAAGTCGAGGATGTCGTTGATCACTTTCAGCAAGTGTTCAGTCGATTCGGTGGCCAGCGCCGAATATTCGGCCTGTTCATCGGTCATTTCCGTGGTTTCGAGCAACTGCAACATGCCCAGTACACCGTTCATGGGCGTGCGCAATTCGTGGCTCATCATCGCCAGGAAGTCAGACTTGGCGCGGTTGGCCTGCTCCGATTCTTCCCGCGCCTTAACCAACTGAGCGATGCTCTGTTGCTGCTCAAGGCTGGCTTTTTCCAGGCCGCTGGCGAGGTTGTTGATATGCCGGGCAAGGCCGCCGAGTTCGTTGTCATCCACCTCGGGCAGCGCGGTGCGGTAGTTGCCGGCCTGAATGGCTTTTACCGCATCGGCCATGGTGCTGATCGGCTGTGACAGGCGCAGGGCCAGGCGCCGCGCAACGAAAAAGGTCAGCAGCAGGGCAAACAACGCGAGCACCGTGGCCTTGAGCAGAATCGCTTGTTGCTGGCTGTTAAAGGCGTCGTTGGACATGCCCACCACCACGCGGCCGAGGTAGTCGTTGTCCAGGTGGTTGCCGCCATTGCCAGCGGAGTAGGGCAGGTCTTTTTTCAGGGCCAGGCGTTGCAGATGGATTGGTGCGTGGAAAATTTCCACCTGGGCGGCGCTCTTGTCCTGCGCCGTGGCTTGTTCTTCGTAGGCGAGGATATTGTCCTGGCGGTCGCGCACTTCGATAAAACGCACATGGGGCGTATCGAGGGTGGCTTTGAGCAGGGTGTTAAGCACTTGGATATTGCCGGCAATCACCCCGTATTCGGTGGCCGGCGCCAGCTGGTTAGCGATCAGTTGGCCGGTGTGATTGAGCTCTTGTCGCAGGTCTTGCAGACGCACAAAGGTAAAAAAACCGGTCAGCAGCAAGGTCAGCAGCAGGGCCGGGCCTACGCTGATCAGCTGTGTGCGGGTATGAATGTCCCATCCTCGGCGCAGGTTCATGGGCTCTGTGCTCTCCTTCGCGGCCAACGCATAAAACAACCTTGTTTATGCCTGGTGCTGCGGGACGTTATTTAAAGCGGGCCAGTCTACCTGTTCAAACGGCACCTGGCGCTGCGGCTTTTGTCCAACCGCGCCGGTTTTTGTTTAACACCTGGCAAAGCGTAGCGCGCAACACTGGCCGCAGCGCGGTGGCTCCGTAATAATGCGGCCAGCCCGCCATGCCCAAATGGCTCACTACGGATTGGTTATGACAGCACAGCAACCTATTGCAGTTCTCGGCGGCGGCAGCTTCGGCACCGCTATTGCCAACCTTGTGGCCGAGAACGGCAACCCGGTGCGGCAATGGATGCGCGACCCCGAACAGGCCGAAGCGATCCGCACCAACCGGGAAAACCCGCGTTACCTCAAGGGCGTAAAAATTCACCCCAATGTGGATGCCGTGACCGATCTGGCCGCCACCCTTGCTGCCTGTGAACTGATCTTCGTCGCCTTGCCGTCCAGTGCCTTGCGCACGGTGTTGCAGCCGTTCGCCGACGTCCTTGCCGGCAAATTGCTGGTTAGCCTGACCAAGGGCATTGAAGCGCAAACCTTCAAGCTGATGAGCCAGATCATTGAAGAAATCGCCCCGAAGGCGCGCATTGGCGTGTTGTCCGGGCCCAACCTGGCTAAAGAAATCGCCGCCCATGAGCTGACCGCCACGGTGGTCGCCAGTGAAGACGATGAACTCTGCCAGCGTGTGCAAGCGGCGCTGCACGGCCGCACGTTTCGCGTTTATGCCAGTAACGACCGCTTCGGCGTGGAACTGGGCGGCGCGCTTAAAAACGTCTACGCCATCATTGCCGGTATGGCCGCTGCGCTGGAAATGGGTGAGAACACCAAAAGCATGCTGATCACCCGCGCGTTGGCGGAAATGACCCGTTTCGCCGTAAAGCTCGGCGCCAACCCGATGACCTTCCTTGGTCTGGCCGGTGTGGGCGATCTGATCGTTACCTGTTCTTCGCCTAAAAGCCGCAACTTCCAAGTGGGTTATGCCTTGGGTGAAGGCTTGAGCCTGGAAGATGCTGTAACACGTTTAGGTGAGGTGGCCGAGGGCGTTAATACGCTCAAAGTGCTTAAGGTGAAGTCTGAACAACTGCAAACCTATATGCCGTTGGTAACTGGCCTGCACGCCATCCTCTTTGAAGGGCGTACCTTGGCCCAGGTGATTGAGCGGCTGATGCTGGCCGAGCCGAAAACTGACGTCGACTTTATTTCCACCACCGGTTTCTAGAAGGGAGAGTGCTATGAGCGATAACTTCGAGCGCGAGTCCATTGGCCTGCGCATCGTCTGGATGCTGGTGTTCACCCTGTGCTGGCAAGTGGCGGCAACCATTTTGGGTTTTGTCGTGCTGCTGCAACTGGGCTATCGCCTGTTCTACACCGCGCCAAACGCCAGCTTGCTGAGCTTTGGCGACAGCCTTAGCCAATACCTGGCGCAAATCGGCCGCTTCGGCACCTTTAATACTGACGAAAAACCCTGGCCGTTTGCCGATTGGCCAACGCCGCGGGCGCCAGATGGTGAGGTCGCCCATAGCATTCCCCCGGCGCCGCACCCAGTGCGCGACGAAGAGCCCAAGCTCTGATGCGTTTGTGGTTATTGCGCCATGGTGAGGCCTTTCCCGAGGCGCCCACCGATGCTGAACGGCCGCTGACTCCCCATGGGCGCGAAGAGGTGCTGCGCAGCGCAGTGCAGTTGGAAGGACGGCCAATCGCGGCGATCCTTGCCAGCCCGTACTTGCGCGCCCAGCAGAGCGCTGAATTGGTGCGCAAGGCCATTGGCTTTCGCGCAGCGGTCGGCACCGCGCCCTGGGCAACACCCGAGAGCGACCCACGGGAAGCGCTGAGCTACCTGGATGAACGCGAAGAAGGGGAGATTCTCTTGGTCAGCCACAACCCGTTTCTGGGGGAGCTGGCCGGGCTGCTGATTCACGGCCATCGCCAGCAACCCGTGCCACTGCGCACCGCGAGCCTGGTCGAGCTGGAAGGGGATTTTGCGGCGGCGGGGTTAATGAACCTACTGGCGTTGGTGCACCCGCACTAGCCAGGCGGGCCCGTAGGGTGTGCTATGCGCACCACCGCGATCAAGCCCATATCCCATGGTGCGCACAGCGCACGGTTATTGCGCTGGCGGCTCGGCTTCCTGGCTTGGCGCAACCACCTCTGCCGGCGTTTCCGTTATTGGCTGTTCCACCACTGGCGGCGCCGCTTGCAAGGTGGCGGCGTCTGGCGTTGGCTCAGCTTGCACGGGCGGCGGTGCGCTGATCGGCAACTCGGTCGCCATCGGCACTACCGCCGGCTCGGTTACGGGCGCTATTGCCGGTGCTGCGGCAGGTTCGATGACGGGTGTTACCACTTCCTGAATCGCCGGCGCGGTGGCCGGCGCCAGGGCTTGCGGTTCTGGAATGCCGAGGTCCGGTTCGCTCGCTGGCGCTTTTGCCGGTTCGGCAGTTTTTACCGGCGGCGGCAGAAACAATTCCACCAGGCCAAAAAAGCGTTCGTAAAACTTGGCCGACGATACGGTTTCGCTGGCCACTTTCACCAGCGAGTCATCGGTGGAGCCAATCGGCATCGACACCGAACCCAACACCCCCACACCAAGGCTCGCTGAGTTGTTCAGCTTTTTCAGCGCATAGCGGTCCTGCAGGGCATTGGCGAACATCGTGGAGTGGTGGTCGACCGTGCCGGCGTCGGTGCACACCACGTTAAAGGTGATTTCCAGGTGATCACCGTCGCTCTGTTGGAAGCTTTTATGGCCGCTGACCTGCTTGGGGTCGCTGCTGGTGATGATGTAACCCTGGCTGAGCAAGGCACGGCGCGCGGCTTCGCAAGATTGCGCGTCGGTGGCGCCGTAGTTGCGCGAGAACGTGCCCGAGTCGGCGAACGCTTCGTGCTCGTAGACCGCGGTATTGTTCGACGTACAGCCGGCAGCGCCTGCCAGCACCAGCGCCACGATGGCGCACTGCAGAGGAAATGCTTTAGACATGAAGGGTCCGAGCTAAAAAAATGCGTCGCGTATTGTGCCTCAGAAAACTCTCGGAGGGGACGCTGCATCTATGACGGCGTTTTATGACCTAGCGTGCGGGTTAACCCGGCGGCTACAGTTCTAAACATTTCTCCTCTTGCGCGTTGCAGGCTCTGCGTGGAATAGTCAAACCAAGCAAGTGCTTGGTTGTTTCCCCACAAAAATAATTAGGAGGAGGCCCTGTGACTAATGCTGCAACGTTGCCCTTAGAGATTTTCTTCCAGCGCGAAGCGCGCCACCCGAACAAACGCTACATGGTCCAGCCGTTGCCCGGCGGGCAGATACTGGAACTCAGTTGGTCGGACGTCGGCGATCAGGCCCGTCGTGCCGCCAACTGGTTGCGTGCCCAAGAGTTGCCGCAGGGCAGCCGCATCGCGTTGGTTTCGAAAAACTGCGCGCACTGGATCATCACCGATCTGGCGATCTGGATGGCCGGCCATGTGTCGGTGCCGCTGTACCCCAACCTCACGGCCGAATCGGTGCGCCAGGTACTGAGCCACTCTGAGGCTGCGCTGGTGTTTGTCGGCAAGCTCGATGATTGGGCAACCATGGCCCCAGGCATTCCCCAGGGCATTCGCACCATCGCTTTGCCGTTGCACCCTGAAGGCAGTTTTGACGTGCAGTGGAGCGAGCTGCAGGCCAGCACGCCAATTCGCGACAACCCGATTGGTGCCCACGATCAACTCGCCACCATCGTCTATACCTCCGGCACCACCGGCACCCCAAAAGGGGTGATGCATAACTTCGGCAACTTCGCCTTTGCTGCTGGCCATGGCACCGAACTGTTTCAGGCCACCGAGGATGATCGCCTGCTGTCTTATTTGCCGCTGTGCCATGTGGCTGAGCGTATGTTTGTGGAGCTGAACTCGCTGTATGCCGGCGAGACAGTGTTCTTTGCCGAAAGCCTCGACACCTTTTTAGTCGACCTGCGCCGTGCCAGGCCTACGTTGATTTTTGGTGTGCCGCGTATCTGGACCAAATTCCAGATGGGCGTTTACAGCAAAATGCCCGCTGAGCGTTTGGACTTTCTGCTGAAAATTCCTTTTATCGGCAAACGTGTCGGCCACAAAGTGCTTGCCGGTTTAGGCCTGGACGCCGTGCGCTACGCACTTTCCGGCGCCGCGCCAGTGCCGGAAACGCTGCTTAAGTGGTACCAGCGCCTGGGCCTGGATGTGCTTGAGGTTTACGGCATGACCGAAAACTGCGGCTATTCGCATATCTGCCGCAAAGGTAAAAATCGTCCAGGTTGGATCGGCCAGGCCAGCCCCGGCGTTGAAGTACGCATCAGCGAACTTGGCGAAGTGCAAGTGCGCAGCCCGGCGACCATGCAGGGTTATTACAAAGACCCCGAACGCACCGCCGAAACCATCACCGAAGACGGCTTTCTGCGCACCGGCGACAAAGGTGAGCAAGACGCCGAGCACTACCTGCGCC
>NZ_JBBNAH010000161.1:0-13668 GCF_037994325.1 Pseudomonas sp. | reverse complement strand
ATGCACTGACCATGCTGTATTGGCGCTGGTGGGTGCGCAGCAGTTGGAAGAAACGTCAGGCCAAACGCCGGGAAAAGTCAGCGGTTTGATCTGCGCCAGCAGCAACCCCACTCAGCAGAAAAACGCCGCTTCGTGCGGCGTTTTTATTTTTGTCGACGGGTAAAACGGTCACTTTCCCTCGCAACTTAGCCGGCACTCCGGCGTATTGCCGCGAATTTACCCAATCCATACCCGGAGCTGGCCGGCTGTGGCCGCCCGCGCGCTGCTAGACACTGGCGTAGACGGAAATCCTCCCGTCCGCCTTGATGGCGATTAACTTGCGCACGTTGAGCGTATTTGCCGCAACAGCAGCAGTGCTCAGCTCACGCGCTAAGCAGTAAAGGAAGGATTCGACATGAGTATCAAACGCTCAATCCCCTATCGCTTAACCGCTAGCACCTTGCTGGCTTTGGCATCACTTGTCAGCGTGCCGCAGGCTCAGGCATTTTTAAACGGCACGATTGTCACCAACAACGATGACGCTCCCAGCTGGTCCGCGTTTATGGGCAGCGAGTGCTCCGCCATACAATTGACACCTCATGTGGCGGTCAGCACTCGTCTGTGCATTTTGGACAATTCGGACTTGCCGCTTTTCTACCCAAAAAGCTTGTCGTTTTTGGGTGGCTGGACCCTAGCGATCTATGAGGGCGTCGACAGCTACCGCAACGTCCTGGGCGAGGTAGGCCTGGCTATTTTAGATCCGTCACTTCCGGCTACCGAGGCGGCCGATATCCTCAGCTACAAGGAGGAAAGACAGCTATTGGTCGATGGCAATGATGACCTTACGGTCGGCGCAAAACAGGTACTGGTCAGCGGCACCCCGAATGATTCGAGCAACGATCGCCGCGTGACCATCACACAATGGTATGCGGGCAAAGGCAGCGAAAAAAATGCGCGCCCACTGATCTACCGCTCGGTGGGCCGGTACCACCAGTTGGAACCATCACGCTTCGATTTCTACAGCCCCAATCCGATATTCACCCCGGAACTGCTCGACAATCTCTACGTACAGCGCAACCTCAACGACAGGCAAGTCAACGCGATATTGCTGCTGACCGTCGGTGTAGAGGATGACCCAAGTAATGACATTGTCAGCCCAATAACCGATCAAGACCGAGGCGGGGGCGTGTTCTATAAACGCGCCGATGGCCGACTGGCGTTGACCGGTTTGATTAGCACATCTCACGTCCTTACCCGTCTGAGCCACTATTGGCCCTGGGCGTACCAGCAGATTTTGCGCAGCGGTTTAAAAGACGAAGCCATCGCTTTTAGCCAAAAGGTACTGGGAACAGGGAACTGGGGTAGTAATGACCGCCAAGGCCAACTGGGTGATATTTACGTCTATGACAACCCGTATAACCACGAGATCGAGTTCTTCCGGCTTATCCGCTTAGGCAGCGAACAGCGCTACTGGTACTTCCCAACCGACAAGCGCGACAACTACTTCTGGAAGTACATGGGTACATCGTTACCAACCATTGAAGAAGCCGTGGGGCCAGAGATGTCGAACACGCCTGAACAACGCAGCGAGAGAAGTGTAGTAGCCACTGCTAGCGCCAGCGCGTTCCCGGAACTCGACAAGTTGCCAACGCCACCTGAATTGATTAAACCGGTCACTACCACCAACACCAGTTTTGGCACTGAAGCTACTGCAGTGCGCAGCCCAAGCATCGACAGGCCGCAAGGTACTCGGCTTGAACCGATAAATAAGCCCACCGGCAACCTCAGCACCAGCGCTAGCGCAGCACCAAACTGGCAAGAGTTCCCCACTGGAAAGCTCTCGCCGCTACCACGCTAGGTTTCACCTGATCGGTTGCCGCCCATAGAGCAGCCACTACTAGCAGTGCAAAAAAAAACGCCGCATAACGCGGCGTTTTTTTTGCAGTCGCACGGTTATTCGTAGCGCAGCGCTTCGGCCGGCTGAATCTGCGCCGCACGCCAAGACGGATAGAGGGTGGCGAGAAAGCTGAGGATAAACGCCGCGCTGCAGATCAGCACCACATCCAGCGCCTGCAGCTCGGAAGGCAAGTTGCTCACAAAGTAGACGTCGGAGCTAAAGATCTGCTGGCCGCTGAGGCGCTCAATCCAGCCCACCAGCGCGCTCACATTCAATGCCGCCAAGACCCCGAGCACGCCGCCAACCACAGTACCAATTACGCCAATCACCGTACCCTGGACCATAAACACGCCCATGATCTGTCCGGGTGTAGCGCCTAAAGTACGCAGAATGGCGATGTCGCCGCCCTTATCGGCCACCACCATAATCAGCGTGGCGATGATATTGAAGGCGGCCACGGCGACGATCAGCAACAAGAGCAGACCGATCATGGTCTTTTCCATTTTCATCGCGCTAAACAGGCTGCCCTGGGTCAAGGTCCAGTCGCTGGCGCGGTAGCCTTCGCCCAGTTGCTTGGCAACAACCGCCGACACTTGCGGCGCTTGGTACAAGTCTTTGAGCGCCAGCCGCACGCTTTGCACTTGGCCGCTTTGCAGGCGTTGCAATTGGCCGGCGTCGGCAATGCTGATCATCGCCAGCGAACCATCCAGTTCGGCGCCCACTTTAAATACGCCCACCACATTCAAGCGCTGCATACGCGGGGTAATACCGCCCGCTGCGTCGCTCAGTTCTGGAATGATCAGGGTCAGTTTGTCGCCCACATTCAGGCGAAAACGGCGGGCAGTGATTTCACCGATCACCACGCCAAATTCGCCGGGTTTCAGAGCGTTAAGGCTGCCTTGCACGATGTGCTTACCGATGATGGAAACCTTGGGTTCTTCGGCGGGGTCGATGCCGTTGATTTGCACCGGCTGCATCATGCCTTTGTAGGAAAGCATGCCTTCCAGTTCAGCAAACGGCACGGCGCCAGTCACGTTGGGGTTTTTCATCGCCTCGCTGGCTACGTCTTTCCAATTGGAGATTGGCTGCACGCCGGCAATGGTCGCATGCGGCACCATGCCCAAAATTCGCGAGCTCATTTCCTTCTGGAAGCCGTTCATCACCGACAGCACCACGATCATGGCCAACACGCCAAGGGCCAGGCCGATCATCGAAGTCAGGGAAATAAACGAGATGAACTGGTTACGGCGCTTGGCGCCGGTATAACGCAGACCGATAAAAACGCTGAGCGGGCGGAACATCAGGCGGCCACCAACTTGCCGTCTTCCAGACGCCAGATGCGGTCCATCTGCTGAGCCAGTTCCTGCGAGTGGGTCACTACCAAGAAGGCGGTTTTCGAGTCGCGGCTCAGCTCCAGCATCAGGTCTTGAATACCTTGCGCGGTGTGATGGTCGAGGTTGCCGGTAGGCTCGTCGAGCAGCACCAGGCCCGGGTTGTTGACCAAGGCACGGGCAATGGCCACACGCTGACGTTCACCACCAGAGAGCTCAGCCGGCTTGTGTTGCAGGCGATGGCCAAGGCCGACGCGCTCCAGCAGTTTGGTCGCGCGCTGGCGCGCTTCTGGAATCGCCACCTTGCCGATCAACAGCGGCATGCAGACGTTTTCCAGGGCGGTGAATTCCGGCAACAGGTGGTGAAACTGGTACACAAAACCGAGGGCGCGGTTACGCAGCAGGCCACGGTTCTTTTCACTCAGTGCCGACAGCTCTTCGCCGGCTAGCCACACGCTACCGGTGCTCGGTGTATCGAGACCGCCGAGCATATTCAGCAAAGTGCTTTTGCCCGAGCCGGAGCTGCCAACAATGGCCACGCGCTCGCCGGGGTACAACTCCAGTTGCAGGTCGGCGAGCACCACCACTGATTGCGGGCCCTCGTCGTAGCTTTTGCCCAGGTTGCGGCAGCTGAGAACGGCTTTGTCCCGCTGTTCTTGGTTGGTTGTGGCTTGCATAGCGACATTACTCATAACGAAGCGCCTCCGCGGGCTGGGTGCGCGCCGCACGCCAGGCTGGGTAGAGAGTGGCGAGGAAACTCAACAGCAAGGCCGCGCCGCAAACTTGCAGCACGTCTTGGGCCATTAATTGCGAAGGCAGGTAGTCGATGAAATACACATCGGCGTTAAGGAATTTAATCCCCAGCAGGTTTTCCAGGCCGGCGATCCAACCGCTTACGCAGAGTGCGGAAATCATCCCCAGCACGGCGCCGATGGCGGTGCCCACCACACCAATCACGGTGCCCTGCACCATAAAGATGGTCATGATTTGCCCGGGCGTGGCGCCGAGGGTACGCAAGATGGCGATATCGCCTTTCTTGTCGTTCACCACCATCACCAGGGTGGAAATAATGTTGAAAGCAGCCACCGCAACAATCAGCAGTAACAACAAGCCGATCATGGCTTTTTCCATGCGGATGGCTTGGTACAGGTTGCCGTGGGTGCGGGTCCAGTCGCGGGCGTAGTACTGGCGCTCGCCCAACTGCCCGGCGATTTCCCAGGCGGTGCGCGGCGCTTGGAACAAGTCAGCAAATTTCAGGCGCAGGCCCTGCACTTGATCGGCCTTCCAGCGATGCAAGCGGGCGATGTCGTGGATATTGGCCATGGCCAGGAAACCGTCGATTTCACCGGCGCCGACATGGAAGATGCCCGCCACGGTGAAACGTTTCAGGCGCGGGAACATACCGGCTGGGGTCACCGTTACTTCCGGGGCGACAAAGGTCAGCTTGTCGCCGACTTTAACGCCCAGTTTAGTGGCCGCCTTGTCGCCGATGATAATGGCGAACTCGCCTTCTTTTAGCGCCTCGAGGCTGCCCTCTTTAAAGAAGTTGTTGATGATCGAGACCTTCGCCTCTTCATCCGGGTCGATGCCGTTGATCAACACCTTGGACACTTTGCCGTCGTGGGTCAGCAGCCCCTGCATTTGCGTAAACGGCGCCACTGCCACTACCTGCGGGTGCGTGAGCACCTTGTCCGCCATGGCGTGCCAATCATTGATCGGGCCCGGCGACTCCACCGTGGCGTGGGGCACCATGCCCAGCACGCGGGTGCGCATTTCATAGTCAAAGCCGTTCATCACCGAGAGCACCACGATCATGACCACCACGCCCAGGGCGAGGCCAATCATCGAGGTCAGGGAGATAAACGAAACAAAATGATTTCGGCGTTTGGCACGGGTGTAACGTGCACCGATAAAAACGGACAGCGGTCTGAACATAAGAGAAGAGTTTTCGCTGAGGGAGGGGCATCCTGCTGTACACAGTCCAACAGTGGCTAGGCAACAGTGGCAAGGCTGGCCTTGCGGCCTTACACTTCGGGCACACCGCTTAGAGCTAAGGCTCTGACAACCACCGCAGCCATGGGTTCGCCATGACGTCAAACGATGAAAGTGAGCGCCGCGAATACTATCGCATCGCCGATACGATCGCACTGGAATTCAGCCTGCTGTCCGGCGCCGAAGCGGTGGCCAGCGAAGCCCTGCACGACGACTCGCCGCTGTTCAATTTACTCAGCGATTTGCACCTCTCCGACTTCGAATCGCAGCACTTGCTGCGCCATATCGGCGAGCGCGACCGCACCCTGGCCAGCTACCTAAAAGTAGTGAACAAACGCATCGACCTGCTTGGCCAGGCGCTGGCGCAGAACCTGGTGCGCGAAGTGGGTGTACCGAAGCGGGTGACTTTGTCCGAAGGCGGCGTCAGTTTCGAACACTCGCAAGCGGTGCCCAGCGGCAGCCATCTGGCGGTAAAAATGGTGCTGATGCCGCAGGCGTTGGGTCTGCTATTGCGCGCGCAGGTGGTTCACTGCCGTCAGCAGGACAATGGCTTGTATGAAATCGGCACCGAGTTCGAAGCGTTGACCGACGCACAGCGGCAATTATTGGCCCGGCATATTCTGCAAAAGCAGGCGATGGAACGTCGCCAAGCCCGAGAAACGCCCAACAGCTAAGCTGTTGGCAGAGCGCAGAAGAGAGCCACCCATGCACCGCCCAACGTTGTTACTAAGCCTGCTCCTTGGCCTGCTGCCGCTGGCAGCCCAGGCCGACACCATCGAAATTCCCGTCGGCCAGCAAGGCGACAGCCATACCCCACTACCCGCACGCGGCCAACTGCAGCGCAGTGTGCTCGACCAATTCGGCCTGCCGGATGAAGAGCACAAACCGGTCGGCAACCCGCCGATCACGCGCTGGGACTACCGCGACTTCAGCGTGTATTTCGAAAACACCCATGTGGTTGACGCCGTTCGCCACCATGAACCGCGTGCCGCGCAACCGCCTGCACCAGCCACACAACCCGCTGCCAATTAACAACGACCTCAGCAAGGAGCAACCGTGACCCTGATCTACGGCCATCGCGGCGCCAAGGGCGAAGCCCCGGAAAACACCCTGGCCAGTTTTCAGCAGTGCCTCAAGCACGGGGTACGCCGCTGTGAACTGGACCTGCATCTGTCCCGCGATGGCGAGCTGATGGTGATCCACGATCCCACCCTCAAGCGCACCACTGGCCACCGCGGCAAAGTGGTCGAGCACGACGCCGACGAATTGGTGACCTACGACGCCCGCAAAGGCGGCCCCGGTTTTGTGCAGCCAACACCGATTCCGCGCCTGGCCGAGCTGTTCGAAAAATGCGATTTCGAGCACTGGCAGTTGGAAGTCAAAAGCGCTTCGCGGGTGCGTGCCGCACGTACCGTGCTGGCCATTCGTGAGCTGGCGCAGCAGTACAACCTGCTGGACAAAGTCACTGTCACTTCAAGTTCGCGGGAAGTGTTGCGTGCGTTAGTGCGCCTGACGCCCGATCTGGCTCGCGGTCTGGTGGCCGAATACGCCTGGCTTGATCCACTGAAAGTGGCCCAGGCCTACGGCTGCACGCTACTGGCGTTGAATTGGACACTGTGCACCCCCGAACGCCTGCTCAAGGCGCAGAAGCAAGGGCTGCATGTGTCGGTGTGGACGGTCAACGAACCGGCACTCATGCGCCGGCTCGCCGACTTCGGCGTGGACAGCCTGATTACAGACTTTCCCGGTTTGGCCAGCGCCACGCTGGCGAGTCGCTAACCCCGAAAATGTCCTTCTCGCCGACCGGCTCAGGCCGCCGGTCGGTGCCGGTCAAAAAAGCCGGTTGAGGCCGTCGAACGCCGCTACCCGATAGGCTTCGGCCATGGTCGGATAGTTAAACGTGGTGTTGACGAAATACTTGATGGTATTGGCCTCGCCCTGCTGGTTCATGATTGCCTGCCCGATATGCACAATCTCCGAGGCCTGATAGCCAAAGCAGTGCACGCCGAGAATCTGCAGGGTATCGCGATGGAACAGCAGCTTGAGCATGCCCACCGGTTCAATGGCGATCTGTGCACGCGCCATGCCTTTAAAGAACGCCTTGCCGACTTCGTACGGGATTTTCGCCGCGGTCAGTTCCTGCTCGGTTTTACCGATTGAGCTGATTTCCGGAATCGTATAAATGCCGGTCGGCACGTCATCAACAAACCGCCAGCTGCCGTTCTCGATAATGCTGCCGGCTGCCGAACGGCCTTGGTCGAACGCGGCACTGGCCAGGCTGGGCCAACCGATTACATCACCGGCGGCATAGATATTCGACACGCTGGTGCGGTAGTGCTCGTTAACCTCGACCTGGCCCCGGCTGTTGACCTTGATACCGATATTTTCCAGGCCCAGTTTGTCGGTGTTGCCGGTACGGCCGTTACACCAGAGCAAGGCGTCGGCTTTGATCTTTTTGCCGGACTTGAGGTGCAGCACTACGCCGTTGTCCAGGCCTTCGATGCGTTCGTAATCTTCGTTGTGGCGCACCAGCACATTGTTATTGCGCAGGTGGTAGCTCAAGGCATCGGAGATTTCGCCATCAAGGAAGCTCAGCAATTGGTCGCGGTTGTCGATCAAATCGACCAGCACGCCTAGGCCGCTGAAAATCGAGGCGTACTCGCAACCGATCACGCCAGCGCCGTAAATAATCAGGCGGCGCGGGGTGTGGCTAAGGGTAAGGATGGTGTCGCTGTCGTACACGCGCTCATGGGTGAAGTCGATATCGGCGGGGCGATACGGGCGTGAGCCGGTGGCGATGATGATTTGCGCGGCCACCAGTTTTTCCACCACGCCGTTGGGGCACACCACTTCAATGGTTTGCTCATCGGAGAAACTGCCGGTGCCGTAGAACAGGTCAACGCGGTTGCGCGCGTAGTAGCTGGTGCGCGAGGTCACTTGCTTGGAGATAACGCGCTCGGCGCTTTTCAGCACGTCGGGAAAGGAGAACCAACGCGGCTCGCCAATCTGGCGAAACATCGGGTTGGTGTTGAACTGCATGATCTGCCGAACCGAGTGACGCAGGGCCTTGGACGGGATGGTGCCCAGGTGCAGACAGTTGCCGCCGACCTCGCGCCGGTTATCGACCACCGCCACTTTTTTCCCGGCCTTGGCAGCGTTCATTGCCGCCCCCTCGCCCGCCGGGCCCGAACCCAATACCACCACGTCGTAGTTGTAGACCGCCATGTTCACTCCTCTGGAACAGCTCAAACCTGCTGCGTAGCTTAGCTACGGCTTTGTGTTGCGCACATTAGCGATTGGTAGCGGCGTAGGCGAGTGTTGTGTTCACTACATTCTTACGACCCACTCGGTGAGTTACCTCTCGCGCTTGCGGCAGAGGGCAGCGAATCACCGCTCGCTTATTCACCAAACTCCCGGCGATACGCATCGGTTGCCTGGCTACTAAACCCCTCGCCCACCCGGCTGACAAATAACGCCGCAACCCCCTGTTCCTGAGCAAAGGCAAAACCCCGCTCCGGCCCCAACACCATGAGTAAAGTCGAAAGACCGTCAGCACGCAGGGTTGAGCGGTCGAGCACCGTTACTTCGGCCAAATGATGAGTAATCGGCGCGCCGGTTCTTGGGTCAAGGGTGTGCGAGTAGCGCTGGCCGTTGCGCTCGAAATAGTTGTGGTAATCGCCCGAGGTCGACACGCCCCAACCGTCCAGCGCGAGCACCTGTTGCGCCACTTTTACGTCGTCGCGGGGCGCTTCGATGGCGATTTTCCACGAAGAACCATCGGGCTTTTTGCCGGCGACTTTAAGCTCGCCCGTGACGTTCAGCAGGTAGTTGTTAATGCCGAGCCCGCCCAATAACGCGGCGATACGGTCCACCGTATAACCGGCGACGATACTGTTGAGGTCGAGTTGCAGGGCGATGTCTTTGCACAGTTGCTGGCCATCAATGCGCAGATACGCCTGGCCAACCAAGGCCTTGGCTGCGGCGATCTGTTCAGCGGAAGGCACCTGCTGAGCGCGCGATTGCGGGCCAAAGCCCCACAGGTTCATTAATGGCTCGACGGTGATATCGAAGGCGCCATCGCTGTCTTCCCAAAGCTTGCCGGCGACACGTACCAGCTCCAGCACCGGTTCTGGCATCGGCGCGCAGCGATTGGCAGGCAACGCATTAAAGCGGGAAATATCGGAATCGGCACGCCAGGTAGACATCTGTTGGTCGACCTCGGCCAACACGCTTTCCAATTGCGCCTGCACCTCGCGTACAGCGGGCGTGTGTTCGCCGGCGACATAACTCAGCGAGTAGTGGCTGCCCATGGTTGGGCCGCTGAACTGCTCAATTTGCGCGCCGCAACCGGTCAGAAAACAGGCTGCCAAGAGGAGGAAAAACAGGCGAAGTCGGCCGGACAAGGTGGCGTCTCATAAGATGGCGCGTGCGGGTGCGCAAGGATAGCGCTGCACGCACCGGCTGGGCAGCCGGATTTACGACAGAGACCTCGTCGCATCTGGCAACAGTGGCCGGTAAAGACCTGTCATCAACAAAGCCTTATGCTGGCAACGCCCCTGTCGCCACGAGCCCTGCCATGCGCCTTTCCATTGCCTTGCTGTTCGCCCTACTGAGCACCCCGCTGTTGGCCAGCGAGCCCCTGCAGCAAGCGGCCTTCCCCACCGAACAGCAGCAGTTGCAACGCAAAAACCAGACGGTGCTTGATTACCTGTGGGTGGATGTCTACGCGGCGGCGTTTTATACCGAGGCGCAAACCACGCCGCAGCAAGCCGTGCAACAGATGCGCAAACAGCGCTTGGAGCTTTACTACCTGCGCAATATCGACCGCAGCGACGTAATCAAAGCCGCCTGGACCACCCTCGAACGCCAACACCCCGCCAACGAACTGCAAGCCCTGCGCGCCGAAATCGAACCGCTGCAAGCCAAGTTCTACGACATTCAGGCAGGCGACCGTTATGCCCTCAACTACAGCCCCGAGGGTGGGCTGACGCTGGAGCTAAATGGCAAACAGGTTTATCAGAGCAGCAGCCCTGAATTGGCTCGCGCCTACCTGGGTATTTGGTTAGCTCAGGATGGGCTGTCGGATAAGTTACGTGAGCGACTGCTAGCCCCGTAGGGCGGCTGCGACGCGGCACAAAGAACACGTCCACACCCCACTACCAGCACGGTATCGGTCCCCACTGAAATAGAGAAAAAGCCCCAAGCACAGCGAAACGGGTCTTACATCCACACGCTCTGTGTGCCACGAGAATTCC
Source organism: Pseudomonas sp. (assembly GCF_037994325.1). Taxonomy (GTDB): domain Bacteria; phylum Pseudomonadota; class Gammaproteobacteria; order Pseudomonadales; family Pseudomonadaceae; genus Aquipseudomonas. The sequence continues at coordinate 3,214 of NZ_JBBNAH010000161.1, read as the reverse complement.
AGGGTTCTCAATTCTCGTGGAATCAAACGCTCATGCAGTCCATAACCAGAAGACTCCTAGGGCTGTACCTAGTTTTCTGCCTCGCCTTTTCCCCTCTTTTCCCTGGCATCGCTTTCGCGCAAGCCGGAGCCACCACTCAGCGATTGAACCTGCCCGAACTGGGCGGTGCGCCAACACAGACGGTGACCCCACCTAAGGAACGCGAGCATTCCACGCAATGGCTCCTGGCCGCTGACACCGACCAAGGCCTGGCACCTGGCGAGGGCCGTGAGCGCATTGGCGGAACCGATGAAGCCATGGCTTATGCCACTGGCGCCCTGTCTGGCGCGGTGAGTGGCGCGTCCCAAAGCTGGTTCAGAAGCCATGGCATTACCTCGGCACTCGCCTTAGGTGCTGGCCAAGGCGGGCTAAAAGGCGGCAGTCTAGACCTACTGGTACCGTTCTATAACGCCACTAACAGCCTGCTATTCACCCAGCTCGGTGTACGCCGCGCCAACACTTACACCGAAGAGCACCGCACCACCACCAACCTGGGCCTTGGTTATCGGCATGATATTGGCGACTGGATGCTGGGCCTCAATGGCTTCTACGACCGTGACCTGACCGGCAAAAACGATCGCCTGGGGGTTGGTCTGGAAGCCTGGACCGACTTTTTCAAACTAAGCACTAACCTCTACCAGCCGCTGTCCGACTGGAAAACGTCGCCCGACCAACTCGGTTATGTGCAACGCCCCGCAAAGGGCTGGGATATGCGCGCCGAAGGCTACCTGCCGGCTTACCCACAACTGGGTGCCAAGGTGGCGTACGAGCAGTACTACGGCAAAGACGTCGGCCTGTTCTCTGCCGACGACCGTCGCAAAGATCCTCACGCCTTGAGCCTGGGCGTTATTTACAACCCCGTGCCCTTGGTCGGCCTGAGCGTCGACCATCGCATCGGCCAGGCCGGCCAGAGCGACACCTCGGCCAACCTGACCCTCACCTACCGCCTGGGCGAGCCCTTGGCCAGGCAGCTTTCCTCAGCCAACCTGCTAGCCAGCCGAATGCTCGAACGCATGCGCTATGACCTGGTGTCACGCAACAACGAAATCGTTCTGGACCATAAGAAAGACCTGGTAGAACTGCGCCTGGAAGCGGTTATCTCAGGTACGGAAAACACCACGGTGCCGCTGCAACTGGCTGGCGCCGAAGCGCTGCAAAGCCTGAGCTGGACCGGCACCGCCGCCGGCTTCATCCTAACCAAAGGCCGCGCTGCGCAAACCTTGCTGAACCTGCCGGCCTATAACCCTGACGCCACCAACACCTACAGCCTTCAGGCTGTTGGCGTTGACCGTGCCGGGCGCACCGTCGTCTCCAACCTGGTCAGCGTAGTGGTGTTGTCCGTGGGTATCACGGTAGCCGCCAACCCTGATTCCATTGAGGCAAACGGCAACAGCAGCACGACCTTGCGCGCGACAGTTACCGATGCCAAGGGCAAGCCAGTTGATACCGGCGTGAATGTGAACTGGACCACCAGCGCTGGCAAACTCTCCGGCACCGCGTCCACTACCGATGCCAATGGCGTCGCCACCATCGAGCTGACCAGTCCAACCAAAACTGGCACCGCAACGGTTAAAGCCACCGCCAATAGCGTCACCCACTCGACTACCGTGACGTTTACCCCGGGCGCGGCCAGCAAGCTGCAGCTCAGCGCCACGCCGGCCTCGATCACTGCCGACGGCAATGCCACTGCCACCTTGAGCACAACCGTTGAAGACGCACACGGCAACCCGTTGGGTGCCGGCCTAACCGTGAACTGGAGCAGCACTGCTGGCAACCTCGCCAGCCCCACCTCCATAACCGATGCCAACGGCGTAGCCACCAACGTACTGACAAGCCCAACCACCGTTGGCTCTGCGACCGTGCAAGCCAGCGTCAACGGCGCCAGTAGCAGCGCCAGCATTACGTTTACCGCCGGTGAGCCTGGAGGCATCGTACTGGCCGCGACAAGCACGTCGATTCCCGCCAACGGCACTAGCACCTCGACCCTAAGCGCAACCGTTAAAGACCCCAAAGGCAACGCCATCAGCGGGCAAATCGTTAACTGGACCACCACTGCCGGCTCTCTCGCCAGCACAACCGCCACGACCGACGCCAACGGTGTCGCCACAACCGTGCTAACCAGTTCAACCACAGCGGCAATCGCCAGGGTGCAGGCAACGGTTGGTTCCCTAAGCGAATCTGCCACCGTGACCTTTGAGGTCGGGGCACCTGCCAGCGTTAGCCTTACACCATCAGCACCCTCGATTACCGCCAACGGCAGTAGCACATCGACCCTAAGCGCAACCGTCAAAGATGCCTATGGCAATCCAATCAGCGGAGCAAGCGTGAGCTGGACCACGTCCACCGGTACGTTGGCCGATACTACATCCCCCACCGATAGCAACGGTGTGGCAACCATGGTGCTAACCAGCTCGACCAGTGCCGGGCTAGCCACCGTGCAAGCCAGCATCGGCGCAGTGAAAGCCACTACCGCGGTTACTTTTACGGCCGGCCAGATCGCCAATATCTCCGCAAGCGCTTCCGCCAGCGCAATCGTGCCTAACGGCACCAGCACCTCGACCCTGAGTGCCACCGTCAAGGATGCGTATGGCAACCCGGTTAGTGGGGTAACGGTGAACTGGGGCTCTGTTGCTACCATCGGCACTAATGGCACATTGTCCGCATCTGCCTCCACAACTGACGCAAACGGTGTGGCCAGAACAGTACTGACCAGCTCCAAGGAGATCTCCAGCTTAATTGCCCGAGCGAAAGTCGGTAATTTGTATTCGCAAGCCATCGGCATTAACTTCACGGCTTCGCTCACCTTAAGCCTTTCACCCGCAGGGCAAATTCCGGCAGGCGGCCAAGCTACGCTTATCGCAACGGTCACAGGGCCTGATGGCCAGCCAGCTTCGGGAGTGGTGGTGAACTGGGCTTCCGGTGCCAAGCCAGCAGAGCTTTCTGCAGCAAGCTCAACATCAGATAGTAACGGCCGTGCCACCGTAACGGTGCGTAATAAAAATGATTCTGTGAACGTGGCGCAGAGCAAGGTCGGTCTTTTCGGAAGCGTCGCTGGAACGAGTTATGGCGACAGACCGAGTTTGGTCGTCCAACTCGGGTTTTGAGTGTTAGCGCAGAGCACCGACAAAACATCGGTGCCTCCAGTCACGCCAAGAGCGAACGCTAAGCCAAAAAA
>NZ_JBBNAH010000160.1:0-13830 GCF_037994325.1 Pseudomonas sp. | reverse complement strand
GTTTTATGTTTTTTGGTAGCAGGCTGATGGTGGTTGTTGAATAGCCTTTCTCGGCATAGCGGTTGGTTAAATCGCGGATAAGAGCAAAAAGCTCCGGGCTGCCAAGTTCACGGTTCTGGTAGGCGGCTAGAATGTCGTCCGCGTCGACGGCCAAACTGGCAAATTCGCCGGTATCGATATCTATTTTGTGGATAAGAAATTTGGGTCCGGCTTCTTGCGGAATTTGCTCGGGGGCGGGAGTAGGCCCTGGCGCTGGTTGTAATACCGAACCGCGACGATTTTTGTCCAGTTGACGATTTATTTCTTCCTGCTGACGTTGTTTATTTTGTAGGTCGATTTCCCGGTCAAAGGGGCTAACCGGAGGTTGCCCTTCTTGTGCGTGGACGCAGGTGCACAACAAGCCCGTGGCTGCGCTTAACAGTGCCGACTTTACTGCTGCTTGTAAAAGAGGGCGTTTGGCGGCGTTAGTGCTTTTGCTTGTTGTACTTGTTTTCATGGTTTAATTTGTGCGTGAAATAAACTCCTATTTTTAATTTGATAAAAAACTTTTTATATAATTTGCTTCGGTCAACAATGTAGGTTCTGGCTTACGTGGGTGTAAGTTCTGATAAAGTTATCTGCCTATATGTTTCCATCAAGCCGTAAGAGCAGGCGCATAGTGTTGTTTGGCGGGTGGTTGCTGGGGAGGCGAGAGCCGGCGTTGCAGCAAGGTAAGCCTGGATATTCGCGATACGCTGCATGGGCAAAGAGAGTCAGTACTAAAGTTCCACAAAGCTGTTTGCGTTAAGTCCAACTAGACCAATGTCGGATGCCGTGCGGCACAGAAACGTCTAAGCTCGAAAGGCCGCTTGTACGTCCATCCATTCGGAGTTTTCCATGAACAATAACAATAGCGTCTTACGCCACCTGCCCTGGGCAGTGTTGGCAGTAGTGGGCGCGGGTGCCTTGGGTGTCGTGGCTTTACGCCGCGGTGAAGCGATTAACGCGTTGTGGATAGTAGTGGCCGCTGTGGCGCTCTATCTGGTTGCGTACCGCTACTACAGTTTGTTTATCGCCAATAAGGTGATGCAACTGGACCCTAACCGGGCCACCCCCGCTGTATTAAACAATGACGGTCTGGACTATGTGCCGACCAACAAACACATCCTCTTTGGCCATCACTTTGCTGCTATCGCCGGCGCCGGGCCGCTGGTCGGTCCGGTACTGGCTGCGCAGATGGGCTATCTGCCTGGCACGCTCTGGCTGATCGCGGGGGTGATTCTCGCCGGTGCGGTGCAGGACTTTATGGTGCTGTTTATTTCCACGCGCCGTAACGGCCGCTCGCTGGGTGAGCTGGTGCGCGAAGAAATGGGCCAGGTGCCCGGCACCATTGCGCTGTTTGGCGCCTTCCTGATCATGATCATCATCCTCGCGGTGTTGGCGCTGATCGTGGTGAAAGCCTTGGCTTCCAGCCCATGGGGCATGTTCACCGTGATGGCGACCATTCCGATTGCGATGCTGATGGGCTTGTATATGCGCTATGTGCGCCCGGGCCGCATTGGCGAGATTTCCATCGTCGGCCTGGTGCTGTTGCTCGGTTCGATCTGGCTTGGTGGCCAGGTAGCCGCCAGCCCGGAATGGGCGCCGGTGTTTACCTTTAACGGTATTCAAATCACCTGGATGCTGATCGGTTATGGCGCCGTGGCGTCGGTATTGCCGGTGTGGCTGCTGCTGGCCCCGCGTGATTACCTTTCCACCTTTCTGAAAATCGGCACCATCATCGCCTTGGCCATTGGCATTTTGGTGGTCAACCCTGACCTGAAAATGCCGGCGCTCACCCAGTTTGTCGACGGCACCGGGCCGGTGTGGAAGGGCGGTCTGTTTCCGTTCCTGTTCATCACCATTGCCTGCGGTGCGGTATCGGGCTTCCACGCGCTGATTTCTTCCGGCACCACGCCCAAGCTGTTGGCTAACGAATCCCACGCGCGCTATATCGGTTACGGCGGCATGCTGATGGAGTCCTTCGTCGCCATCATGGCGATGGTGGCTGCGTCGGTGATTGAGCCGGGCGTGTACTTCGCCATGAACAGCCCACCCGCGGTGGTGGGTGCAGACGTGGCGTCCGTGGCGGCAACTGTCAGCAGTTGGGGTTTCCTGATTACGCCGGAGGCGTTGGAAGCCACCGCGCGAGATATCGGTGAAACCACCATTCTGGCGCGTGCCGGTGGTGCGCCGACGCTCGCGGTGGGTATTGCACAGATCCTCCATCAGGTGCTGCCGGGTGAAAACACCATGGCCTTCTGGTACCACTTCGCGATTCTGTTTGAGGCGCTGTTTATCCTCACGGCGGTGGATGCCGGTACCCGCGCGGGACGCTTTATGCTGCAAGACCTGCTCGGCAACTTTGTGCCGGCCTTGAAGAAAACCGACTCCTGGGTGGCCAACATCATCGCCACGGGCGGTTGTGTGGCGATGTGGGGCTGGCTGCTGTACCAAGGCGTGGTCGACCCGCTGGGCGGCATCAATACCTTGTGGCCGCTGTTTGGTATCTCCAACCAGATGCTCGCCGGCATCGCCCTGATGCTGGGCACCGTGGTGCTGATCAAAATGAAGCGCCAGCAGTACGCCTGGGTGACCATTATTCCGGCTGCCTGGCTGCTGATTTGCACCACCACCGCTGGCCTGATCAAGCTGTTCGATAGCAACCCGGCGGTAGGTTTTGTCGCCCTGGGTCGCAAATACAGCGATGCGTTGGCAGCCGGGCAGGTGATTGCCCCGGCCAAAGACGCCGAGCAAATGCAGCACGTGATCTTTAACGCCTACACCAACGCCACCCTTACGGTGCTGTTTCTGTTCGTGGTATTTAGCGTGCTGTTCTACGCGATCAAGGTTGGCCGCGCGGCGTGGGTAAGCCCGCAGCGCACCGACAAAGAAACGCCGTTCGAACCTATCCCGCACATTTAAGTGTGGCGCGGGCCGGTGTTATGCCGGCCCGCCTTATCGAGGAAAACGCCATGTTCAATGACCTGAGTCGCATGGGCAAATACCTGGGGCAGGCCGCGCGCATGCTGGTAGGCATGCCTGACTACGACAACTACGTCGAGCACATGGGCAACAAACACCCCGACAAACCGGTGATGACCTACGAGGAGTTTTTCCGCGAGCGTCAGGAAGCCCGTTACGGTGGTGGCAAGGGGCGGCCGATTCGCTGCTGCTGATAGCTCCAGTCAGACCCTCGCGCCACGCTCGTCGTGGCGCGTTTATTTTCGGTTCCAGACTTTCAAGGTTTATTTATGGCAGTAGCCCAACCCATCCCCGTCACCGTACTCAGCGGTTTTCTCGGCGCCGGCAAAACCACGTTGCTGCGCCATATCCTCAAGGCCGAACACGGCTTGAAGATTGCGGTGATCGAAAACGAGTTCAGCGAAACACCGATTGATGGCGAGCTACTCGGCACCGAGCCGGTGCAAGTGATGACCCTGGCCAACGGCTGTGTGTGCTGCTCCATTCATGTTGAGCTGGAAAAGGCCCTGTACCTGCTGCTCGACCGCCTCGACAGCGGCGAGCTGGCCTTCGACCGCTTGGTGATTGAGTGCACCGGCCTGGCCGACCCGGCGCCGGTGGCACAAACCTTTTTCGCCGATGAAGAGCTGTGCGAGCGCTATGTGCTCGACGGCATTATCACCCTGGTGGACGCCGCCAACGCCGAGCGCCACCTGGCCGAACCCATTGCCCAGGCGCAGGTAGGTTTTGCCGACCGCATTTTGGTGAGCAAGCGCGACTTGGTTGACGACGCCCATTTCACTGCCCTGGAACAGCGCTTGGCGCGCATCAACCGCCGTGCGCCGATTCGGCTGGTGGAGCATGGCCGTATTGATTTGGCTGAGCTGCTGGATGTGCGCGGTTTTAACCTGAATGCCGATATTTCACCGACCATCAGTCTGCGGCCATTAACTGCCGCCGCCAGCCCGGACCGCATCGGCACCCTGGTGCTGAAAAGCGATAAGCCGTTGGATATCGACAAACTCAGCGCCTTTATGGAAGGCCTGTTGGAAGAGCATGGCAATTCGCTGCTGCGCTACAAAGGCGTGCTGGATATCGCCGGGGATGAACGCCGTATGGTGTTCCAAGGCGTGCTGCGCTTGTACGGTTTTGACTGGGACCGCGAGTGGGCAGATGGCGATGTGCGTGAAAGCGTGATTGTGTTTATTGGCGACCAACTACCCGAAGAGCAGATTCGCGCCGGCTTTGCTGAGGTGGCCGCCTAGTCGGCGTGCCGATTCGCGCACGTTGTACGCCGGTAAATGGGCTGGTGCGCACAGCCCACCCTACGGGCCGTTTGCTTTGTAGGGTGGGCTATGCGCACCAGGCGATGGCGTGACATACGCGCTGGTGCGCACCGGGTCTTACAGCCCGTTAATCACCTCAGCATGGTGGCAAGCCACTTGCCGCTCATCCAGCACGCGCAACTGTGGCTCCTCGGTACTGCAGCGCTCGGTGGCATGCGGGCAGCGTTTGTGGAAGGCGCAGCCGCTTGGTGGGTTTAGCGGGTTAGGCAATTCGCCAACAATCTTGATTTTCGGCTTGAGCGGGTCCGGGTGAATGGTCGGGGTCGCCGACAGCAACGCCTGGGTGTAGGGGTGCAGCGGCTTGGCGTAAATCTTTTCCTTGGGCCCCATTTCCGCCGGGCGGCCGAGGTACATCACCAACACGTCATCAGCCACATGCTGCACCACCGCCAGGTTGTGGCTGATAAACACATACGCGGTGTTGAACTCGGCTTGCAGGTCCATAAACAGGTTGAGCACCTGGGCCTGAATCGATACGTCCAGCGCCGAGGTTGGCTCATCGGCCACCAGCACTTTCGGGTTGAGCATCATCGCCCGCGCCAGGGCGATACGCTGGCGCTGCCCACCGGAAAACATATGCGGGTAGCGCTGGTAATGCTCGGGGCGCAGCCCCACTTGCTGCATCATCGCCTGCACTTTTTCCCGGCGTTCGCTGCGCGACAGGTTGGTGTTGATCACCAGCGGCTCGGCCAACTGGTCACCGACTTTCTGTCGAGGATTCAGCGAGGCATACGGGCTTTGAAACACCATCTGCACATCGCGGCGCAGTTGCTTGCGCTCGGCCTTGCTGGCGCCATTCACTTCCTGGCCGCCAATCTGCAGCGAGCCGGAGGAGGGCTCCTCAATCAAGGTCAGGGCGCGGGCCAGGGTCGATTTACCGCAGCCCGACTCACCCACCACTGCCAGGGTTTTGCCGGCCTGTAATTCAAACGACACGCCATTCAGCGCGCGCACCAAGGCGTGACCTTTAAACAGGCCACGGGACACTTCGTAGTGACGGGTTAGGTCGCGAGCAGTCAGTACCACACTCATCGTGCTGGCTCCTGGTTGGCCAACGGGGCTGGCTGGTTAAGCGGGAAGAAACACCGCACTTCGCCCAACGCACTTGGGTCCAGCGTTGGTCGCACATCGCGGCATTTCTGCTGCACATACGGGCAGCGCGGTGAGAGCAGGCAACCCTGTGGTCGGTCGTAGCGGCCGGGCACAATCCCAGGCAACGTGGCCAGGCGTTTGGCGCCCTGGCTGTGCTCGGGAATTGCCGCTAATAGCGCTTCGGTGTAGGGGTGCGCTGGGGCGTCGAATAGTGCCGGCACCTGGCCGACTTCCACCGCTTGCCCGGCATACATCACGCACACGCGGTTAGCGGTTTCGGCGACCACGGCGAGGTCGTGGGTGATCAGTACCAGGGCCATATTCTGGTCGCGTTGCAGGTCGAGCAGCAGGTCCATGATCTGTGCCTGGATGGTCACGTCCAAGGCCGTGGTCGGTTCGTCGGCGATCAGCAGTTTTGGTTCGCCGGCAATGGCCATGGCAATCGCCACGCGCTGGCTCATACCGCCAGAGAGTTGATGCGGGTAGGCGTTCAGGCGGCTGGCTGCGCCGGGAATTTCCACCCGCTCGAGCAGCTCCAGCGCACGTTGCCGTGCCGCTTTGCCGGACAGGCCCAGGTGCTGGCGAATCACTTCTTCAATCTGAAAACCGACGGTGTAGCTGGGGTTAAGCGCGGTCATTGGGTCTTGAAAGACCATGGCCAAATCCTTGCCGACGATCTTGCGCCGCGCCCGACCTTTGAGCATAAGCATGTCGTTGCCATCAAAGCTCAAGGCGTCGGCCTTGATAATGCCGGGGGCATCGATCAGGCCCATCAGCGCCATCATGGTCACCGACTTGCCGGAACCTGACTCGCCAACAATCGCCAGCACTTCGCCCTTTTCCACACTCAGGTCGAGGCCATCGACCACGGGTACCGCATTGGCGTCGCCGAAGCGCACGCTCAGGTTTTTTATATTCAGCAGGCTCATGACAGGCTCCTCAAACGGCATTCTTGAGTTTCGGGTCGAGCGCATCGCGCAACCCATCGCCCATCAGGTTGATTGCCAGCACGCTGAGCAAAATGGTCAGCCCCGGCAGGCTCACCACCCACCAGGCGCGCTCAATGTAATCACGCGCCGAAGCCAGCATGGTGCCCCACTCAGGCGTCGGCGGTTGCACGCCCAGGCCCAGGAAGCCCAAAGCGGCCGCATCGAGAATCGCCGAGGAAAAACTCAAGGTCGCCTGCACAATCAACGGCGCCATGCAGTTGGGCAGCACGGTGATAAACATCAGGCGGAACAAACCGGCGCCAGCCAGGCGTGCCGCTGTTACGTAGTCACGATTGAGCTCGCCCATCACCGCCGCGCGGGTCAGGCGCACATAGGAGGGCAACGACACCACGGCAATGGCGATCACGGTATTGATCAGGCCAGGGCCGAGGATGGCAACAATGGCCACCGCCAGCAGCAACGAGGGCAAGGCCAGCATCACGTCCATCACGCGCATGATGGTGGGGCCGAGAATGCGCGGGAAAAAGCCGCCGACCAAGCCGAGGAAAATTCCCGGAATCAGCGACATCAGCACCGAGGCCAAGCCAATCATCAGCGACAGACGCGCGCCGTGAATCAAGCGCGAGAGCAGGTCGCGACCGAGTTCATCGGTGCCCAGCAGGAATTGGATATTGCCGTCTTGCAGCCACGAAGGCGGGGTCAGCAGGTTGTCGCGAAACTGCTCGCTCGGGTCATGGGGCGCTACCCACGGTGCGAACAGCGCGCAGAACACAATCAGGAGCATAAACAGCAGGCCAGCCACGGCGCCTTTGTTGCGCGCAAAGTGCTGCCAGAATTCTTTCAAAGGCGACGGATAGAGCGTGCTCGGGTCGGCCAATGGAGTTGCAGTAGTCATAGTCAGGCCTCCCTTAACGTTGATGGCGAATGCGCGGGTTGGCCAGGCCGTAGAGGATATCCACGACGAAGTTGACCAGAATCACCAGGCAGGCAATCAACAGGATGCCGTTCTGCACCACCGGGTAGTCGCGCGCGCCAATCGACTCGATCAGCCACTTGCCAATGCCCGGCCAGGAAAAAATGGTTTCGGTAAGCACCGCACCGGCCAGCAGCGCGCCGACTTGCAGGCCAAACACGGTCAGTACCGGAATCAGCGCATTGCGCAAACCGTGGACAAAAATCACCCGGCTTGGCGACAGGCCTTTGGCCCGCGCGGTACGCACATAGTCTTCACGCAGCACTTCAAGCATGGCCGAACGGGTCATGCGCGCGATCACAGCCAGCGGGATAGTGCCCAGCACAATAGCCGGCAAAATCAGGTGGCGCAGGGCGTCGACAAAGGCGCCTTCTTCATCGCTGAGCAGGGTGTCGATCAGCATAAAACCGGTTTTCGGTTCGATGTCGTAAAGCAGGTCGATGCGCCCGGACACCGGGGTCCAGCCCAAGCCTACGGAGAAAAACATAATCAGCAGCAAGCCCCACCAGAAAATCGGCATGGAATAGCCCGCCAGCGAAATGCCCATCACCCCGTGGTCGAATAACGAGCCGCGCTTTAACGCCGCAATCACGCCCGCCAACAGCCCTAACGTGCCGGCAAACAACAGCGCTGCCAGGGACAACTCGAGGGTGGCGGGAAACAGGGTGAGAAACTCATGCCACACGCTTTCGCGGGTGCGCAGCGATTCGCCAAGGTTGCCCTGGGCCAGGTCGCCAATGTAGTTGAGGTACTGCTCGTAGAGCGGCTTGTTCAGGCCCAGGCGCTCCAGCGCTTCGGCATGCATCACCGGGTCTACGCGGCGCTCACCCATCATCACTTCTACCGGGTCACCAGGGATCAGGCGAATCAGGGAAAAGGTCAGCAAGGTGATGCCGAAAAACGTGGGGATCAGTAACCCCAATCGTCGGGCAATGAAAGTGAGCATCGCGGGGTGTAACTCCTCATCTCTGTCATCAGCCGGTTAGGCATTGCCCGGCTGCGCAACGGTTTAGCAGCGCCGGGCGTTTTTTATTGGCTTCGCTTGGGTGGTGGCGAAGTGGTTTGCAGCAGGCTGAGGGTGCAGCCTGCTCATCACGGTAAAACCTGCGGTTGGGGGGCGACCCCTTTGAACCGCAAGATGATTTCACATAGAGCCCTGGAGCTGCGGGCGGTTCAGTCCCGTCGCGCGTGCCGTCAGGCTGTATTCGAACGTTGATGCAATTTTCGCCGTTTTCCGGCTTGGCAAAACTAAGCATAGGCGTCAAAAACTTATCTGATTCGCCCGTTATCCCCATGGGAACCGCAAGAAATAAGCCCTGTTCCCCGATCTTTTCCGATTTTTCCTCGCCGTTTCTTTCAAGGGGCCCGGCGCTCGACCTTGGCGAAGTTATTCGAACCCATGGGGCTAAGGACAAAACCCTGCACATTGTTACGAATCACGCTGAACTGCTTGGGGTGGGCCAGGGGAATCCACGGCGCTTGCTCATGGAAAATTCTCAGGGCTTGGCGATACAGGTCGGCGCGCTGGGTTTGGTCGCTGATGCCACGGGCCTTAGTAATCAAGCTGTCGAACTGTTTATTGCACCAGCCGGCCTGGTTCTCGCCGGCTTTGGCGGCGGCGCAGGAGAGGTTGGGGGTGAGGAAGTTATCCGGGTCGCCGTTGTCGCCGGCCCAGCCCATAAAAATCAGATCGTGCTCGCCGTTCTTGGCGCGCTTAAGCAATTCGCCCCATTCGTACACGCGGATAGTCGCGTTGATGCCGAGCTTGGCGAGGTCGTCCTGCAACAGCTGAGCGCCAATGCCGGGGTTGGGGTTGGTTGGGCCGCCGCCGGGGCGGGTCCAGATGGTCAGGTTAAAGCCCTTATCCTGGCCAGCGTCTTTGAGCAATTGCTTAGCGCGGGCGAGGTCATGGGGCCAGTCCTGAATCGTCGGGTCGTTGCCCCACAAGGTCGGTGGGTAGGGCGCCATGGCCGGGCTGGCGCCGCCTTCGCCAAATTGCGCGCGCACATACACGGCTTTGTCGAAGGCCATATTGATCGCCTGGCGCACGCGCACATCGTCCAGCGGCGGATGGCGGGTGTTGATGCCCAGGTAGGCGATCAGCAGTGAATCCAGCTCCAGCACCTTGAGGTCGGGCTCGTTACGCAGAGCGGGAATATCGGTGGGCCGTGGGTACACAGCCACTTGGCAGTCATCGGCCTTTAGCCGCTGCAAACGCACATTGGGGTCGGGGGTAACGGCGAAAATCAGCCGCGCCAGTCTCGGTGCCCCATCCCAATAATCCGGGTTACCCCGGAAGCGGATTTGCGCATCTTTGCTGTAGCGCTCAAACACAAACGGTCCGGTGCCAATCGGCTGGCTATTGAGCAGTTCGGTTTTACCGCTGGCCAGTAATTGGCTGGCGTACTCGGCGCTATAGATGGAGGCAAAACCCATGGCCAGGTCGGCGAGAAATGGTGCTTCCGGATGCGTAAGGGTAAACACCACGGTATGCGCATCGGGCGCTTCAATACGCTTAATCAAAGCGGCCATGCCCATGGATTCAGCATAGGGAAAGCCCCGGCTGGCCAGCTTGTGCCAAGGGTGCCCTGGGTCGAGCTGGCGCTGGAAACTCCAGAGCACATCCTCGGCATTAAATTCGCGGGTCGGCGTAAACGCCTGGTTGCGGTGAAACTTCACACCCGTTCGCAGGTGCAAGGTGTAGGTCAGGCCGTCGTCGCTGATGTCCCAGCGTTCGGCTAACCCCGGCGTCAGTTCGGTGCTGCCAGGGGCGAAATTGATCAGGCGATCAAACACTGTTTCAGATGACGCATCGGCAGTGGTCGCCGCGGTGTATTGAACGATATCGAAGCCTTCGGGGCTGGCTTCGCTGCACACCACCAGGGTTTGTTCGGCGGCGGTGGCAAGGGTGGGGAAACTCAGAGGAACAAACAGGGCGCAGAGCAGGAAACGGCATTTCCAAACAGTCATAACGGCCCCCCAATAAAAAACCGCCTGGGGCTGCCCAGGCGGTTTCAGGTTACTTACTTCTCTACGCTAACGCCGTAGAACGAGTTCAGCGCGAATGGGCTGATCTTGAAGTCCTTAACGGTTTTGCGCATCGGCTGATAAACAGTCGAGTGGGCGATTGGGGTGATTGGCACCTGCGCCTTGAGGATCTGCTGCGCCTGCTTGTACAGCTCAGTGCGCTTGGCTTGATCGGTGGTGCGCTTAGCGGCCTTGATGGCTTTGTCGTAGTCGGCGTCACACCACTTGGAGTAGTTGTTGCCGTCTACCGCATCGCAGCCGTACAGGGTGCCCAGCCAGTTGTCCGGATCACCGTTGTCGCCGCTCCAGCCAATCAGCATGGTGTCGTGTTCACCGGCTTTGGCGCGCTTGAGGTACTCGCCCCACTCGTAGGTGACGATCTTGGCTTTGATACCGACCTTGGCCCAGTCCGACTGGAGCATTTCGGCCATCAGCTTGGCGTTGGGGTTGTACGGGCGCTGAACGGGCATGGCCCACAGGCTGATCTCGGTGCCTTCGGCCACGCCTGCTTCTTTAAGCAAGGCCTTGGCTTTTTCCGGATCGAAGGCCGGGTCTTTGATGGTTTCGTCATACGACCATTGGGTCGGCGGCATGCCGTTTACGGCCAACTGGCCGGCGCTCTGGTACACCGCGTCGATGATGGCTTTTTTGTTGACTGCCATATCCAGTGCCTGACGCACTTTCAGCTGGTCCAACGGCTTGTGCTGCACGTTGTAGGCGATATAGCCGTCGTTAAAACCGGCTTGTTCCGGCATAACAATGTTCGGGTCTTTCTTCAGCGAATCGAGGTCAGCCGGGCGTGGGTTGAGGGTGATCTGGCACTCGTTGGCCTTGAGTTTCTGCATACGTACCGAGGCGTCGGTGACGATGGAGAAGATCAGGTTGTCGATCTTCACGTCTTCCGGCTTCCAGTATTCCTTGTTGCCGGTGTAACGGATCTGCGCGTCTTTCTGATAACGCTTGAACACGAACGGGCCAGTGCCGATGGGCTTCTGGTTGATGTCGGCGGCTTTGCCTTCTTTCATCAGCTTGTCGCCGTACTCGGCGGACTGGATATCGGCAAAGCTCATGGCCAGGTTCTGGATAAACGCGGCGTCGACGTTGGCCAGGGTGAATTTCACGGTCTTGGCGTCGACTTTCTCCAACTTGGCGATGTTGGTGTCCATGCCCATGTCGGTGAAGTACGGGAACTCAGTGGGGTATGCCTTACGGAACGGATGGTCCTTGTTCATCATGCGTTCAAAGGTGAACAGCACGTCGTCGGCGTTGAACTCGCGGGTTGGCTTGAAGTACTCGGTGGTATGGAACTTCACCCCTTCGCGCAGGTGGAAGGTGTAGGTGAGGCCATCGGGGGTAACGTCCCAACTGGTGGCCAGGCCCGGTACTACGGCGGTGCCGCCACGCTCGAATTGAGTCAGGCGGTTGAAAATGGTTTCGGCGGCGGCATCGAACTCAGTGCCGGCGGTGTACTGCGCGGCATCAAAGCCGGCAGGGCTGCCTTCGGAACAAAACACCAGGGTGCTGGCGGCTTGGGCGAAGGGGGCGCTGGCGAGCAATCCGCTTGCGAGTACCAGAGGAAGGGCAACTTTCTTATGCATGGTGGCCTCAAGTTGTTGTCGTTATTCAGCTCGGCCTGTTGGGCCGATTCCATGGAAACTATGCAGGGCACATGCCCACTGCAAGCTGCATAAGGCAAAGAGTGTAGAAGCTGTGACGGTATCGTCTGCGGATGTCGCGTTTTTGTAACTCTGCGCAGGATGACCGAGTGGTCGAGGAAGGCGGGGTAATGAAACAGGGGGGCGAGTGCTTCTGAACGGAGCACTAAAGGGGAACGAAAGACTCGTAGGGTGTGCTATGCGCACCATAGCGTACACACGGTAATTGTTGGTGCGCACAGCACACCCTACGGTAGAGAAGAGCCGTTACGGCATCTGCACTTCAATCACGCCGTCGGCGGCTACGGTCACTTCGCTGGTGCCCGATTCAATCTCTTGCGGCGCGGCTGATTTCGACATCATCGAGGAAGCCATGGCGTCCATACGCATCGGTCGAATCGGTTGGAAACCGGCGCTGTTGAGGTTCAGGCTGACCAGTTTGTAGCTCTTGCCACCGACTGCGGCGGTGGCGATATCGGCGCGGGCTTTAAAGGCGGCGACGGCTTCTTTGAGCAGCTCATCTTCACTTTTCTTGCGGGTGGCGTTGGAGATGGCGAAGTCCATATTGCCCATCTTCAGGTCTTTCAGCAGGTCGGCAGTGAGTTTGGACAGCGCCGCAAAGTCGGCACTTTCCAGACGGATTTCACCGCGCTCACGCCAGCCGGTGATTTGCTGGCCGTTGTTGTCGTAGATCGGGTAGCTGTTGCGGCTGCCGAGTTTGACGCTAACACCCTTGGCCTGACGCGCGCGTTCAATGGCGATGTTCAGGGTTTCGCTGGTGTCGGCGGCGAGTTTGGCCGGGTCGCTGTTTTGCGTTTCGGTGTAGAGGGTGACGTTCATCAGGTCGTGGGCGACGTCCTGGCTGACTTCGGCACGCAGGGCGACCTGGTTGTAGCGGGCGTCGTCGGCAACGCTTGGCAGGCTGACCAGGGTGGCCGAGCACAGGGCAATAGCTGCGGTAAGACGGCTGAGGGAAGACATGCGAACTCCTTGTTCGGGCAGGGGGGAACTTCAAGGCTAAGACTCTAGCGTTACAGCGGCGGTTCCGTCACGTCGCCAGCAACGTACGTGGGTGCCCGTAGGGTGTGCTGTGCGCACCGGCTTTTGCTGTTTACCTTTCGCGCAACGCCTGCGCACTGTTTGCCCACACGCCACCAAGGCTTGCTTCGATAAACGCTGTGCGGCCCGTTGCCGCAGTTGGCACTGTTTGTCGCACCGCTGGTTATACTCGCCCGTCATTTGGAGCACTCATTAGGAGAGCTCATGCTCGCTCCCGTGTTGTTGCTGTCTGCTAGTCGCCAGAATCTGTGGCGGCTGAGTCTGATCCGTGTGTTGGTGCTGGCGGCGCAAGCCAGTTCGGTGGGCGTTGCCTATTTGATGGATCTGCTGCCGCTGCCGTGGTTGCCGTTGTGCCTGACGTTGGTCTGTTCGGCGGTGTTATGTATGTTTACGGCGCTGCGTTTGCGTGGCCCTTGGCCGGTGACGGAGCTTGAGTACGCGGTGCAGTTGGCGTGCGATCTGCTAATCCACAGCATGCTGTTGTATTACTCCGGCGGTTCGACCAATCCCTTTGTTTCCTATTATCTGGTGCCACTGACCATCGCCGCCGCGACCCTGCCGTGGCTGTATTCGATGTTTTTGAGCGGCCTGGCGCTGACCGGCTACACCGCGCTGTTGATTTGGTATCACCCCCTGCACCTGCACGGCGTGCAGCACGAAGCGATGCTGATCAGCCTGCACTTGTTTGGCATGTGGCTGAACTTCGCCCTGTCGGCGGCGTTTATTACTTTCTTTGTGGTGAAGAT
>NZ_JBBNAH010000159.1:0-6190 GCF_037994325.1 Pseudomonas sp. | reverse complement strand
CCTCTCCCGCGAGCGGGAGAGGGGAGACAAAGCGTTCAGCTCCCTCGCCCCTCGGGGAGAGGGTTGCGGTGAGGGGGCGGCAGTACCCGCTAAATCACCAGGTACTGCTACCAACGAACTAAGAAATTGCGCACTGCGGGCAATTGTTGAAAGGGCGGCGCAAACCAAGAATCTGCGCCACATCGGGAAATTTTCCCGAATGACAACAACAAGCCCGCAGAGGTAGCCGCAATGAAGCTCACCGGTCTCACCCAGCCTTTCCTTCGCACCACCTTGTGTGTTGCCGTCACCCTGGCCAGCCTGTCGGCCGTGGCGGCGGTCACCGACCAGGACATCAGCGACAGTGGCAAACGCACTGACCAGATCGTGGTCAACGGCCTTAATCAGGCTGGCCAGCGCTACAGCACCCTGGACACCCTGAACACCAGTAACGTCAAGGAATTGCGGCCGGTCTGGGCGCTGTCGTTTGGCGGTGAGAAACAACGCGGCCAGCAAGCACAACCGATGATCAAAGACGGCGTGATGTACGTCACCGCCTCCTACTCCCGTGTATTTGCCGCCGATGCCCGCACCGGGAAAAAACTCTGGCAATACGACGCACGCCTGCCCGACGGCATCATGCCCTGCTGCGACGTGATTAACCGTGGCGTGGCCCTGTATGGCGACCTGGTGATTTTCGGCACCCTCGACGCCAAGCTCGTCGCCTTAAACAAAGACACCGGCAAAGTGGTGTGGAAGAAAACCGTAGCCGACTATAAGGCCGGTTACTCCATCTCGGCCGCACCGCTGATTGCCAAGGGCAAGCTGATTACCGGCGTGGCCGGTGGTGAGTTTGGCGTGGTCGGCAAAATTGAAGCCTATGACCCCAGCAACGGCGAACTGCTGTGGACCCGCCCCACCGTAGAAGGGCATATGGGTTACACCTACAAAGACGGCAAGGCGGTTGAAAACGGTATTTCCGGTGGCGCCCCGGGCAAAACCTGGCCAGGCGACCTGTGGAAAACCGGCGGCGCGGCGCCGTGGTTGGGCGGCTTCTACGATCCGACCACCGACTCGCTGCTATTCGGCACCGGCAACCCCTCGCCCTGGAACTCGCACCTGCGCCCAGGCGACAACCTGTTCTCCTCCTCACGCCTGGCGCTAAACCTGGAAGACGGCTCGATCAAATGGCACTTCCAAACCACCCCGCACGACGGCTGGGACTTTGACGGGGTGAATGAGCTGGTGTCGTTCGACTACCAAGACGGCGGCAAAACCATCAAGGCCGCGGCCACCGCTGACCGTAACGGCTTCTTCTACGTCCTGGACCGCACCAACGGCAAATTCATCCGCGGCTTCCCGTTTGTCGACAAAATAACCTGGGCCAAAGGCCTGGATAAAGACGGCCGGCCGATCTACGACGACGCCCACCGCCCAGGCGAACCAGGCAGCGAGAAAAAGGGCAGCTCGGTATTTGTTGCTCCGTCCTTTCTCGGTGGCAAAAACTGGATGCCCATGGCCTATAGCCAAGACACCGGCTTGTTCTACGTACCGTCCAACGAATGGGGCATGGACATGTGGAACGAAGGCGTGACCTACAAAAAAGGCGCGGCCTACCTGGGGGCGGGCTTCACCATCAAACCGCTAAACGAGGAATACATCGGCGTGCTGCGCGCCATCGACCCGAAAACCGGCAAAGAAGCCTGGCGCTACAAAAACTACGCGCCGCTGTGGGGCGGTGTACTGGCCACCAAAGGCAACCTGGTATTCACCGGCAACCCCGAAGGCTTCCTGATGGCTTTTGACGCCAAGACCGGCGAGAAGCTGTATCAATTCAACACCGGCTCCGGCGTGATCGCCTCGCCCATCACCTGGGAAATGGACGGCGAACAATACGTCACCGTGCTCTCCGGCTGGGGCGGCGCGGTACCGCTGTGGGGCGGCGAAGTGGCCAAGCGGATTAAAGATCTCGACCAAGGCGGCATGATCTGGACGTTTAAATTGCCCAAGGAGTTGGTGGCCAAGCACGGAGTGTGATGTAAACAAAAAGCCCGGCTTATGCCGGGCTTTTTTGATTTGTGGGTTGCTGATGAATGCACGTAGGGATCTCAGATTCTGGATCCCAGCCTGCGCTGGGATGACGGACGTTTTGCCCAATTCTCCGTCGTTCCCGCGCAGGCGGGAACCCAGAATCTTCAAGGTAGATGCCACACTCGCATCCCCTCCTTCTACTACCAAATAACTACCCCGCCCCCTGCCATGGACGCATTCCGGCGTTGTCATGTCCCCACCTACCATCAAGCCCATGAACTGCTCTGAATCCGGAGCAGGCACCGACAAGAGAGGCCATGCCATGATCTACGCACAACCAGGCACCGCTGGCGCCGTCGTTACTTTTAAGCCGCGCTACGGCAATTACATCGGCGGCGAGTTTGTCGCGCCGATCAAGGGCCAATATTTCACCAACACCTCGCCAGTCAACGGCCAGGTGATCGCCGAATTCCCGCGCTCCGGCGCCGAAGATATCGACAAAGCCCTGGACGCCGCCCATGCCGCCGCCGATGCCTGGGGCAAAACCTCGGTGCAAGACCGCGCGCTGGTGCTGCTGAAAATCGCCGACCGCATCGAAGCCAATCTGGAACTACTGGCCGTCACCGAAACCTGGGACAACGGCAAAGCCGTACGCGAAACCTTGAATGCCGACGTGCCCTTGGCCGCTGACCATTTTCGCTATTTCGCCGGCTGCATCCGTGCTCAGGAAGGCAGCGCCGCCGAGATCAACGAACACACCGCCGCCTACCATTTTCACGAGCCGTTGGGCGTGGTCGGGCAGATTATTCCGTGGAACTTCCCGCTGTTGATGGCCGCCTGGAAACTCGCTCCAGCACTGGCGGCCGGGAACTGCGTGGTCCTGAAACCGGCCGAGCAAACGCCGCTGTCGATCACCGTATTTGCCGAGCTGATTGGCGACCTGCTGCCGCCAGGCGTGTTCAACATCGTGCAGGGCTTTGGCAAGGAAGCGGGCGAGGCGTTGGCTACCAGCAAACGCATCGCCAAAATCGCCTTCACCGGCTCCACACCAGTGGGCTCGCACATTATGAAATGCGCGGCGGAAAACATTATTCCGAGCACCGTGGAGTTGGGCGGCAAGTCGCCGAATGTGTTCTTCGAAGACATCATGCAGGCCGAGCCCAGCTTTATCGAAAAGGCTGCCGAAGGCTTGGTGCTGGCCTTCTTTAACCAGGGCGAAGTGTGTACCTGCCCATCGCGGGCGCTGGTGCAGGAGTCGATCTACGACGAGTTTATGGTGCATGTGATGAAGAAGGTCGCCAGCATCAAACGCGGCGACCCGCTGGACACCGAAACCATGGTTGGCGCCCAGGCGTCCGAGCAGCAGTTCGACAAAATTCTCTCCTACCTGGAAATAGCTCAGGGCGAAGGTGCCGAGCTGCTGTCGGGCGGCAAGGTCGAGCAATTGGAAGGCAGCTTGGGTGGTGGTTACTACATCCAGCCGACCTTGCTTAAAGGCCACAACAAAATGCGGGTGTTCCAGGAAGAAATCTTCGGCCCGGTGGTGGGTATCACCACCTTTAAAGACGAAGCCGAAGCCCTGGCAATTGCCAACGACACCGAGTTTGGTTTGGGTGCTGGCCTGTGGACCCGTGATATCAACCGTGCCTACCGCATGGGCCGGGCGATTAAAGCCGGGCGTGTATGGACCAACTGCTACCACCTGTACCCGGCGCATGCGGCGTTTGGTGGCTACAAAAAATCCGGCGTTGGCCGTGAGACCCACAAGATGATGCTCGACCACTACCAGCAGACTAAAAACTTGCTGATCAGCTACGACATTAATCCGCTCGGGTTCTTTTAAGTCGCTAACAGCCCCTCTCTCCCAAGCGGGCGAGGGGAGACTGACGGTGTTCTCACAGCGTTCATCGATCAGGCTCCCTCTCCCGCTTGCGGGAGAGGGCTGGGGTGAGGGGCGCTCTTTAATCCGCACAAAATCGACGCACCTTTCCCGATACGCTTGTCCCGCTAAACGCCTACTCCGAAGGCTGACAACGCTGTATCGCAACGCGGCCCCGGCCGCGTTTTTTTATGGGCGTTTGTATCGGTTTATTTACCTAGCCATTACCGAGTGATTACCCGCTTTGCCTGGCACTTGCGGCACACTGCACGGGTTGCCGCTTCGGCGGATTTCTTCGTGGATACCGTGCATGTCCAAACTGTCTTTTCAGGCCTGCCGCCTGCCCCTCGCGTTAGTCTTGGCCAGTGCTTTTCTCAGCGCTTGTGCCAGTAAGCCCAACGATTTGCGTAACCCTCGCGAGTCGATCGCCGCGTTTGCCGAGAAGTCCTACCAGTCGCCGCAGCGCGGCCAGAGCCAAGGCTGGGATGCTGAGTTCACGGTTGGCGAGCAACCGGTGGAAGTCAGTTGGCTAGCCCCAATCCCAGCGCCAACGGCGGCCCCGCTGGTGGTGTTTTTGCCGGGCCTGGGCGAAGGCGCTCGTGCCGGCTTGCAGTGGCGCCAGACCTGGGCCGAAGCCGGCTATGCGGTAGTGTCGATTCAGGCGCAGCAATATGGCCGGGGCATTTATTCCAGCGACGAGGCCAAGGCCGGTACGTTCCGTGGCATGGCCCAACGCGCCTACTCAGACAGCGCGCTGAAAACCCGTATCGCCGTGGTCCAGCAAGTGCTTAACCAACTGCGCGTGCGCGGCCAGGCGGGTGATCCACAGTTGGCTGGCGTGGACTGGAACACGGTGGTGATCGCCGGCTACGACCTTGGTGCACAAACCGCTGCAGCCTTGGGCGGCGACAATATGCTCAAGGGCTGGTTGCCCAAAGCGGTGATTTTGCTCAGCCCCTACGTGGGCCCCGGCAGCCCGGTGGCGCGTGTAGATGTGCCGTTGCTAAGCATCACCGGCCCCCATGATGAAGACCCGTTCAGTTGGGTGGATTCGCCCGAGCGGCGTCTGGCCGTGTGGCGCGATAACCCCAATGCCGGCAGCTATCAGTTGATCAGCAAGAATGCCCAGCATCAGTTGTTTAGCGGCTCGCTGGATGAGCTGCCTAGCGGCGAACGTAGAGAGCTTGGCAGCCAACGTCCGGCTGCCGACCGTGACGGCGGTGGCCCTGGTGGCCCACCGGGCGCCGACGGTGGCGAAGGACCGAAACGCCGGCCGCGCCCGGACACCATGGGCCATGGCCAGGACGACTTGAATTGGTTTGATGCGCGCCAGGTCGCCAATGTGCAAACGGTCAGCACCGCGTTTCTCGATGCCACTGTGCGCCATGCGCCGGAAGCCAAGGCTTGGCTGAATAAAGATGCCGCCCAGGCTATCGGCCCGGCGGCGTCTATCGACGGGCGTTAAGCGCCGGCGATCTCGGCCATACGCTTTAGTACGGCATGCAAACCGTTGCTGCGCGAAGGGGAGAGGTGACGGGCCAGGCCGAGCTGAGTAAACCAGTCGGCCAGGTCGAGGCTGTGCAGTTCGGCGGCGGGTAGACCATTGACCCGCACTAACAGCAACGCCAGCAGCCCGCGAATCAAGCGGGCGTCGCTGGCGGCACGAAACTGCCAGCTGCCGTTGTGCGGCGCGCCGACTAACCACACCTGACTTTCACAGCCGCTGACCTGATTGGTGTCGCTGCGTTCGTCCTCACTTAGCGGCGCAAGCTGCTCGCCCCAGGTCATCAACAGCCGCGCCCGTTGTTCCCAACTGATCGGTTGGCTAAAGGTGTGCAACGCCGTTTCGGCGGCGGCCGGCAGGCTCACTGCAAGATCTCCAGGGCCTGATCCAGAGCGGCAAAAAAACGTTCGAGATCGCTGCTGTCGTTGTACAAGGCCAGCGACACCCGGATTGCTCCCGGCAAGCCCAGGCCACGTAGCAACGGCATGGCGCAGTGATGCCCGGCGCGCACGGCAATGCCTTGCTCAGTGAGCAGATGGGCGAGGTCGGCGCTGTGCACCTCTTCCACCACAAAGCTGGCCAAGGCCGTTTGCGGCGTGCCCAGTATGCGCACACCAGCGCGCGCTTGCAGGCCGCTGAGCAATTGCTGGTGCAGGGCCGCTTCGTGGGCCAGTACGGCAGCGCTGGGCAAACCCGCCAGGTAAGCCAGGCTGGCGCCTAAACCGATCACCGACGAAACCGCTGGCGTGCCGGCTTCAAACCCCAGCGGTGCGGGGCGGAATTTGGCGGTGTAGTAG
>NZ_JBBNAH010000158.1:0-4474 GCF_037994325.1 Pseudomonas sp. | reverse complement strand
ACGGAGGTGTGCTCCTTGACGATTCCCAGGCGAATGCCAATGGGATGTACTTTCTGACCCATCTCTTCGACTCCGTTACTTGTCAGCAACCTTGACAGTGATATGGCAAGACCGCTTGACGATGCGATCAGCACGGCCTTTGGCACGTGGCATGATGCGCTTCAGCGAACGCCCTTCGTTGACGAAAACGGTAGAGACTTTAAGGTCGTCCACGTCAGCGCCTTCGTTGTGCTCAGCGTTGGCCACAGCCGACTCCAGCACTTTCTTCATGATTTCCGCGGCTTTCTTACTGCTAAAAGCCAGCAGGTTGAGCGCTTCGCCCACCTTCTTCCCGCGGATTTGGTCGGCGACCAAGCGGGCTTTCTGGGCGGAGATTCGAGCGCCCGACAACTTAGCGGCTACTTCCATTTCCTTACCCCTTAACGCTTGGCTTTCTTGTCAGCCACGTGCCCGCGATATGTGCGGGTACCGGCGAACTCGCCCAGTTTGTGACCGACCATGTCTTCGTTCACGAGAACTGGAACATGTTGACGACCGTTATGCACAGCAATGGTCAGACCGACCATTTGTGGCAGGATCATCGAACGGCGCGACCAGGTTTTCACCGGCTTGCGATCGTTCTTTTCCACCGCCACTTCGACCTTCTTCAATAGGTGAAGATCGATAAAAGGACCTTTTTTCAGAGAACGTGGCACTGTCGTATCCCTCTATTTACTTGCGACGACGGACGATCATGTTATCGGTGCGTTTGTTACCACGAGTCTTCGCGCCCTTAGTCGGGAAGCCCCATGGAGACACCGGATGACGACCACCAGAGGTACGACCTTCACCACCACCATGTGGGTGGTCAACCGGGTTCATGGCAACACCACGAACGGTTGGGCGAACGCCACGCCAGCGCTTGGCACCAGCTTTACCCAGCGAACGCAGGCTATGCTCGGAGTTCGAGACTTCGCCCAGGGTCGCACGGCATTCAGCCAGCACTTTACGCATTTCACCGGAACGCAGACGCAAGGTCACGTAAGCACCTTCACGAGCGATCAACTGGGCCGAAGCACCAGCGGAACGAGCGATCTGAGCACCTTTGCCCGGCTTCAACTCAACACCATGAATGGTGCTACCGACTGGAATGTTACGCAGTTGAAGCGAGTTGCCCGGTTTGATCGGAGCGAGAGCGCCCGAGATCAACTGGTCGCCAGCACTCACGCCTTTAGGGGCGATGATGTAACGGCGCTCGCCATCTGCGTACAACAGCAGAGCGATGTGAGCGGTACGGTTCGGATCGTATTCAATACGCTCGACGGTGGCAGCAATGCCATCTTTGTCGTTGCGACGGAAATCGACCAAACGGTAATGCTGCTTATGACCACCACCGATGTGACGAGTGGTAATGCGGCCATTGTTGTTACGACCACCAGTCTTCGACTTCTTCTCGAGCAGCGGAGCGTAAGGAGCGCCTTTGTGCAGCTCCTGGTTGACCACCTTGACCACAAAACGGCGGCCAGCGGAGGTCGGTTTGCATTTAACGATTGCCATGATGCACCCCTTCCTTACTCAGCACTGCTGCTGAAATCGAGATCTTGGCCTGGTTGAAGGGAGATAACTGCCTTCTTCCAGTCGTTACGCTTGCCCAGACCGCGAGCAGTACGCTTGCTCTTACCCAAAACATTCAGGGTAGTAACACGCTCTACTTTCACACTGAACAGGCTTTCGACGGCCTTTTTGATTTCCAGCTTGGTTGCATCAGTAGCAACCTTGAAAACGAACTGGCCTTTTTTGTCAGCCAAAACCGTGGCTTTCTCAGAGACGTGCGGGCCAAGTAGCACTTTAAATACGCGTTCCTGGTTCATCCCAGCAGCTCCTCGAATTTCTTCACGGCCGACACAGTGATCAACACTTTGTCGTATGCGATCAGACTGACCGGATCAGAACCTTGAACGTCACGAACATCGACGTGCGGAAGGTTGCGAGCAGCCAGGTACAGATTCTGATCAACAGCATCAGACACGATCAGAACATCAGTCAGACCCATGCCATTCAGCTTGTTAAGCAGAGTTTTGGTTTTTGGTGCGTCGACTGCGAAGTCTTCAACCACAACCAGACGATCACTACGTACCAGCTCAGCAAGAATGGAGCGCAAGGCTGCGCGATACATCTTCTTGTTCAGCTTTTGGCTGTGATCCTGAGGGCGGGCTGCGAAAGTGGTACCGCCGCCACGCCAGATTGGGCTACGGATAGTACCGGCACGAGCGCGACCAGTACCCTTTTGACGCCACGGGCGCTTACCGCCGCCGGACACGTCAGAACGGGTCTTTTGCTGCTTGCTGCCCTGACGACCGCCAGCCATATAGGCCACGACCGCCTGGTGCACCAGTGTCTCGTTGAATTCGCCGCCGAAGGTCAGTTCGGAAACTTCGATCGCCTGAGCGCCATTTACATTTAATTGCATGTCAGCTTCCCCTTAACCGCGAGCCTTGGCTGCCGGACGCACAACCAGGTTGCCACCGGTAGCGCCAGGAACAGCGCCCTTAACCAGCAGCAGATTGCGTTCAGCGTCGACGCGCACTACTTCGAGGGACTGCACGGTCACGCGCTCAGCGCCCATATGACCGGACATTTTTTTGCCCTTGAATACACGACCAGGAGTCTGGCACTGGCCGATAGAGCCAGGGACGCGGTGGGAGACGGAGTTACCGTGGGTGTTATCTTGACCGCGGAAGTTCCAGCGCTTGATGGTACCGGCGAAGCCTTTACCCTTGGACTGACCGGTGACATCCACCAGCTGACCTGCTTGGAAAATTTCTGCATTGATCAGATCGCCAGCCTGGTAGTCGCCTTCTTCAAGACGGAACTCCCAGACGCCGCGACCGGCAGCTACGTTTGCTTTAGCGAAGTGACCTGCTTGAGCAGCAGTCACGCGCGAAGCACGACGCTCACCGACAGTGACTTGCACTGCACGATAGCCATCGCTTTCTTCAGTCTTAAACTGGGTGACGCGATTCGGCTCGATCTCAATGACCGTAACCGGAATGGAGACACCTTCTTCGGTGAAAATACGGGTCATACCGCATTTACGACCGACTACACCAATAGTCATGTTGTAAACCTCATGAGTGTACGGGGCTTTCACCCGCTATGGCCGCCCATTTCAGAGCGTTACACGACTAAAACCAAACGGTTTTAGCCGAGGCTGATCTGAACTTCCACACCAGCTGCAAGATCAAGCTTCATAAGAGCGTCGACGGTTTTATCCGTTGGCTGAACGATGTCCAGAACGCGCTTGTGAGTGCGAATCTCGTACTGATCTCGCGCATCTTTGTTGACGTGCGGAGAAACCAGAACAGTGAAACGCTCTTTGCGAGTGGGCAGAGGAATCGGACCACGCACTTGAGCACCAGTACGTTTCGCGGTTTCCACGATTTCCTGGGTGGACTGGTCAATAAGGCGATGATCAAAAGCCTTTAACCGAATCCGGATTTGTTGATTTTGCATTGTCCACAGACTCCCAGTTGCTATTCCCAACGGACGCAATACGCCCGTTAAAAGGAGGCGCAATTCTATAGACGCCCCCTATAGGTGTCAACTCAATAAAAAAGCCCCCGCAAGCGGGGGCTTTTTAACAAATCAACGATTACTCGATGATTTTTGCAACAACGCCAGCACCAACGGTACGGCCGCCTTCGCGAATCGCGAAACGCAGACCATCTTCCATCGCGATCGACTTGATCAAGGTAACAACCATCTTGATGTTGTCGCCCGGCATTACCATCTCAACGCCTTCCGGCAGTTCGCAGCTACCAGTAACGTCGGTAGTACGGAAGTAGAACTGAGGACGGTAGCCTTTGAAGAACGGAGTGTGACGACCACCCTCATCTTTGCTCAGGATGTAAACCTCAGCTTCGAACTTGGTGTGCGGCTTAACCGAACCCGGCTTTGCCAGTACCTGACCACGCTCAACATCTTCGCGCTTGGTACCGCGCAGCAGTACGCCGCAGTTTTCGCCAGCACGACCTTCGTCGAGCAGCTTGCGGAACATTTCAACGCCAGTGCAAGTAGTCTGAGTAGTGTCGCGCAGACCAACGATTTCCAAAGGCTCTTGAACCTTGACGATACCGCGCTCGATACGACCGGTAACTACAGTACCGCGACCGGAGATCGAGAATACGTCTTCGATTGGCATCAGGAACGGCTTGTCGATTACACGAACCGGCTCAGGAATGTAGCTATCCAGAGTTTCTACCAGCTTCTTAACAGCGGTAGTGCCCATTTCGTTATCGTCTTGGCCGTTCAGAGCCATCAGAGCGGAACCGATAATGATCGGAGTGTCGTCGCCTGGGAACTCGTAGGTGCTCAGCAGATCGCGAACTTCCATCTCAACCAGTTCCAACAGCTCAGCGTCGTCAACCATGTCAGCCTTGTTCAGGAAGACCACGATGTACGGAACGCCTACCTGGCGGGACAGCAGGATGTGCTC
>NZ_JBBNAH010000157.1:0-4028 GCF_037994325.1 Pseudomonas sp. | reverse complement strand
GGCTTGAGTGCCCCTCAGCCGCGTTCCAGCTCCACCCTTAACACCCGCAAATGCTCATCCAGCACTTCCCGCAACGTCTCCAACTGAATCTCCCCCCGCTGCGCCGCCAGGCTCTGACTGGCCAGGCTATGCAAACCAAAGTTCGCCGCACTGCCTTGCAACCGATGCAACAACGCCGCCCGCCGGTTATTGCCCGGATCACTGTGCGGCGCCACTAGCAATTCCTGAACGCCCTCACGCACCTCTTCCAAGGAGGCCAGAAACGAGGGCAGTAAGCGGTCAAACAAATCCGCCCCTAGCCACTGGCGTAACTGTTCAAAGCGCGGCGCCGCTAACGCGCGCTCATCGCCTGCGGCCAATTCGGCAGGCGACGGCGCAAACATATCTTCACCACTCAACAACGCCTGCAATTGCCGGCGCTGCAACGGTTTCGCCAACACGCCATCAAGCCCGGCCTGCAAGCAGGCTTGGCGATCAAGGTCAGTGGCATTAGCGGTCAACGCCACCATCAGCGGGCCCACATCCCCCTGCTGCGCACGGATAATCCGGCTGGCTTCCAGGCCGTCCATATCGGGCAGACGCATATCCATCAGCACCAGGTCGTACTCATGTTCCTGGCAACTGGCGATGGCGCCCTCACCGTCAACGGCGGTGTCCACCAGGCAGCCCCAGCTGAGCAGCAGTTCGCGGGTTACTTCGCGGCTGACCGGCACGTCTTCCACCAGCAGCACGTAAAGGCCGTCCAGCGGCACATCCAGATTCAGCTCGGGCTGATGGCGCAGCAACGGCGGCCAGGGCAAGGCCAGGCGGAAACACGAGCCAACGCCCAGGCTGCTTTGCAGGCTGATTTCGCCGCCGAGCAGTTGCACCAGGCGATGGACGATGTACAGCCCCAAGCCCACACCCGGCTGATGACTGTGTTGGTCCAAGCGGGTAAAGGCGGCGAACACCTGCGCCTGCAAGTCATCCGGAATGCCCATGCCGGTATCGGTGACCACCAGAATAAAGCCCTCACCCTGGGCGTCGGCCTGCACCCGCACATTGATGCCGCCCTGCTGGGTGAACTTGATGGCGTTGCCGAGCAGGTTGTACAGCACCTGCCGCACGCCCACCGGGCTGCCCTCCACCCAGCAGCGCTCGCCCAGGTCCATATGCAGGCTGAGTTCCAAGTGCTTGGCGCCGGCTTGCAAACGCATCACCTCGACGCATTCGCGCACCAGCTCGGCCAGATCGAACGGCACGCGCAGCGGCAGCTTGGCGGTTTCGCTGCGCGCCAGGGCCAGCAGACCATCAAGCACATCGGTGAGGCTGCGCGAGGCGCTTTGCACGGTGTCCAGGCGCCGGCGCATGGGCAGTTGCAGCTCGTGTTGGTCGAGTAACAAGGCGATATGGCCCTGAATCGCCACCAGCGGCGTGCGCAGTTCATGACTTAGGGTGGCGAGTAACTCTTCGTTCTGCCGCGCATCGCGCACGGCTTGGTCGCGGGCTTGTTCCAGGGCCAGCTGCGCACAGACTTCGCGGTCGATATCTTCAATAACGCCAAGCCAATACAGCGGCCGTTGCTCACGGTCGAGAATGCAGCGTCCGCGCAACGATACCCATAGCCAATCCCCACTGCTATGCAGCAGCCGCAGGGTGCATTGCAGCTCGCCGCTACCGCGCCGCGCGCGCAACACTTGGGTGAATAATTTGTGCGCGTCTTGCGGGTGGCTAAGGCTGAGCAAGCTGGGCGTACCGATTTCTTCGCGGTAGTAACCGAGCATGCTCCAGCAGCGCTCCGAGCCTTCGAGCTGGCGCTTGCGCACATCAAATTTCCAGTGGCCGATATCGCCACCCTGCACGCCCAACTCGGCCAGGCGCTGGCTGGTCACATCCTCAAACGTCGACACCCACCCGCCGTCTGCCAGGGAGCGCCGACGCACGTCGATAATCAGCCGATTGGCCAACGACAGGTCTTCATGGGCGCGCAAGGGCTGCCCCACTGCCGGCAATAGCAAGGCACATTCGCCAGGGTCCAACGCCAGCTCGGCGTGCTTTAAGCGGTGCAGCAATTGCCCCCGCGTACTGGCCTCCCCGGACACACCAAACAAGCGGCGAAAACGCTGGTTGATCGCCAGAATATTGCCCTGGCCGTCCACCGACAGCAGCGCGGCGTCCATATGCTCCAGGGTGCGGTCGAGCAGGTCACGGTTCTGCCGCAGCACCGCGGTACGCTGCTCGACCCGTTGCTCCAGCGAGGTATTCAAACGCTGCAAGTGGTCCGACAGCTCAACGTTATGCCGTAGCGCCGCCAACATGCGCTGGCCCAACACCACCCCGTGAGAGAGCAACAAACCCAGCACCCCAAGGGGAAACACGCTGACCGTCACCAGGCCCTCGGTGTACAGCAGCACGTCGTTGCACACCGCCGCAGTGACCAACAACATACCGAGCAAAATGCTCTGCGCGCCGTCGCGATGGCGCAGCACGGCATGGATGATATTGCTGAGAAAATAGATGCACGAAGCGACCACCAAAATCGCCGCCGGCTCGCGGGTAGCGGTGAACAACGCGGGAGGGGTGAGCAGTATCAACAGTGCCACAGCCACCCCGATTACCAACAAAGCGCGAGCGACAAACACGCTCGACTCCTCAGGAAACAAACGGCGCAGCAGCAAGGCATAAATGGCCGGGTACAGAATCTGGCAGGTGTACTTGATGTGATAAATCAGGCTGGTGGGCAGCTCCAGGCTATCCAGCAACCCGCCATTGGCCGCCGCACTTGCCGCCGCCAGCGCCAGCATCAAACTAAACGGCCCGCTGAGCATTTGCTGGCTATTCCAACTGCCCAGCAACAGCAGATAAAACGCCATCAAAATGCAGCCGCCCAGGGTAAACAACTGCACGCCCTGAGAGAGCGCAGCGCGGTGCTCCAGATAAGCGCGCGTACCGATCAGAATCGGCATATCCACCCCACCCTCACGATGGAAATGGTTCGACACCTCAATGCGCACCAACACACTGTCGGCGCCCACCGGCAAGGGAATCAGCAACGGCTTGATCCGCGGCTGCTCATCCGCCGCATCCCCTACCCGCCCCGACACCGCCACCAACTGCCCATCGACCCACACCCGCCCGGCCGACTTCAACGCATCGATATACAACGCCAGTGGCTCATTACTCACCGGCAACAACACCTGCGTCGTCAACTCAATGCGCCCAAACCCCACCTGCCCCCACCACGTCGGCGTGCCTGCATTCCAGGTAAACGGCAACGTCACCCGCTGCGGCGCGCGTACATCATCGCGCCAAGTCAACAACCACTGGCCCTGCATAATCCGCATCGGCTCAGCATCCGGCGCCCAGCCACGCAAATCCACCGTGCCGGGGTACGCCGCAAAGGACTGGCCGGAACACAGGAGCAGAAGCGACAACAGCAGCAAGCGCAACACAGCCACAGGACGCCTCGGAATGGGCAGGGAGAGATGGCACGCACGCTACGCAAAAGTGCGGAGGGGTTCAACGGGGGTTGGAAGCGGCGTGGTTTGGATGGCGAGGGCTTTATCGCACGCCGCAGAGTTAGAGATCACAAACGTTGAGGGGCAACACCAATTAACTTGGCAAATACAACTTACAAATTCCGCAACTTCGACACCGTAAAAACCTTGGCTAGAAACAACTCACCCGCCGACATGAACCGGATAGTTTTTAAGTGGGAAATTTCTTAAACACCTAAACGCACATTGAAAAGCCCGCCACACCAGAAGACGCTTACTACCAGTTTAAAAACCTAGCCAAAAACTGGCTGACGCAGCTCATCAATTCATGGACAAAAGCATGCCCCTTATTATCGAAAAAAAAGTTGGCGGCTCGGTTCTGATTTCGGACTTATTGATCGGAACAGGAACCGCACTACTAACACTCAAAGGATTTTCCGGAGATATCGAAACAAGCTATTTACACAAACTAGCCGTATCACTTTGCCTGCCCCTTGCCATAGCGGGCACATACCTATACCAAAAAAACAATCCTTTGACTGAGTTCTTAGG
>NZ_JBBNAH010000156.1:0-3341 GCF_037994325.1 Pseudomonas sp. | reverse complement strand
GTCATGGCCCAGGTGCGATTCGGTTTCCAGGCGCGCGCGCTCGGCTTCGTTAAGGTCGTCCTGCAACTGACGAATGCGCTGTTGGCCGTGCTGAATGCTTTGCTCGACGCGGGCGATATCGCCGCCCACGGAATAAAAGCGGCCCTGCACTTGGTTAAAGCGTTCGGACAGTTCGTGGTGGCCGTCGCGAAAACGCTCAATGCTGGCGTCGGCGTTGCGCTGCTCGGCGACCAAGGCCTCAAAGCCGATTTCCTGGTTGCCAATCACGGTTTCACGCTGGGCCACTTGCTCGTTGAGTGCCTGCCACTTCAACGCCGACAACTGCGCCTTGAGCTGACGCTCTTCGGCTTTGTATTCCTGGTACTTCTCGGCCGATTGCGCCTGGCGATGCAGGCGGTCGAGTTGGCGTTCAAGCTCTTCACGCAGGTCGGTCAGGCGCGCAAGGTTTTCGTGGGTGCGGCGAATGCGGTTTTCCGTCTCGCGGCGGCGCTCTTTGTACTTGGAGATGCCAGCGGCTTCTTCGATAAAGTTACGCAGGTCTTCGGGCTTGGCTTCGATCAGTTTGCTGATCATGCCCTGCTCGATAATCGAGTAGCTGCGTGGCCCCAGGCCGGTGCCGAGGAAGATATCGGTAATGTCGCGACGGCGGCATTTGGTGCCGTTCAGAAAGTAGGTGTTCTGGCTGTCGCGGGTTACCCGGCGGCGGATGGAAATTTCCGCGTAGCCGGCGTATTCGCCGACCAGGGTGCTGTCGCTATTGTCGAAGATCAGCTCGATGCTGGCCTGGGTCACCGGCTTGCGGGTGTTGGAGCCGTTAAAGATGACGTCGGTCATCGACTCGCCACGCAGGTTTTTCGCCGAGCTTTCGCCCATCACCCAACGCACGGCGTCGATGATGTTGGACTTGCCGCAGCCATTGGGCCCGACCACCGCCGCCATATTGCTGGGGAAGTTGACGGTCGTGGGGTCGACGAAGGATTTAAACCCCGCCAGCTTGATGCACTTTAGCCGCATAGAACGCCGTCCTTAGCCACGTAGGGTTAGCGCTCAGCCATGGCGGCCAGCACCATTTGGCAATTGTGCTTGCTGTAAGCGGTGAGGGTTTCCCGCACTTGTGCCGGGTCACGGGCGATCACCGCTTGTAGTAGGCCGGCAAAAGCGTTGAGGAACTGGCTCATCTCGGTTTTACGTTTTTCCAGAGCCAGGTGGTAGGTGCGGCTCATGGCCGGCAACAGGTTTTCCAGGGTTTCCTGCAAAAACGGGTTGTTGGCAAACGGGAACGCGGCGCGCATTACATCAAAGCTGCTCTGCACAAAACTGTCGATGTCGCCGGCCTCGGCGTTCTCGCTCAAGCGTTGCTGAATCTGCACAAATGGCTGCAGGTCTTCAGTGCTTTTCCAGCGTTCGGCCACGGCGTAACCCAGCAGGATGTACAGCTCGATGACCAAGGCATAGAGGCTTTTGACGTTATGCGGGGTGAGCTCACTCACGTGGGCACCCCGGCGCGGCAGGATGGTGATCAGGTGGCGGCGCTCAAGAATCAGCAGCGCCTCGCGCACCGAACCGCGGCTGACATTCAGGGCCAGGGTGACCTTCTGCTCTTGAATGCGCTCACGTTCTTTCAACTCGCCACGAATAATGCGCTCGGCCAAGTGATGGGCGATCTGCTCGGCGAGGCTGTCAGGTGCCTTGAACGTCATGATTTTCCTTCGAAATGGTGGCTATCGAGCGGTGTTGCGCGGGGCGCGAGTGTAACACAGGGTGTTACCCCGCCAAGGTTACGGCCAAGCGGCTTGCCGTCCAAAAGGTTGGGTCGGCAACGGCTTTTTGGCAAACGGATTGTCCTACAATTTCGACGGTCGACTCCCCCTCCCCCATAACAACGGAGCTCACCATGTTTGCTTACCTGCCCTCCTCTTGGATGATCGCCCTGAAAAAAGCTGGCTACTGGATCTGGTTGATTCCGGTGCTGGGCGTGCCCATGAGTTTTTACTGGTCCGTGGGCAGCGAGCATGCCGATGCCTGGGCCTTTTTGGTGGTGACCATTGTCTTTGGCGTGATCCCGATTCTGGACGCCATTGTCGGCCGCGACCCGGCCAACCCCGACGAAACCGCCGATGTGCCCAAAATGGATAAACAGGGCTACTACCGCCTGCTTAGCTTGGCCACGGTGCCGTTTTTGCTGGGCATGCTGGTATGGGCCGGCTGGGCCTTTGTGCATTACGAGGCCTGGAGTTGGGTTGGGCGCTTGGGCTGGATTCTGTCGGTGGGCACGGTAACCGGCGCCATTGGCATTACCGTGGCCCATGAATTTATCCATAAAGACCCGCAGCTGGAGCAGAACGCTGGCGGCCTGTTACTGGCCGCGGTGTGCTATGCCGGCTTTAAGGTTGAGCATGTGCGTGGGCACCATGTGCATGTGTCCACGCCGGAAGATGCCTCATCGTCGCGCTATGGGCAGAGCCTGTACGCGTTTTTGCCGCATGCGTATAAACACAACTTTCTCAACGCCTGGGCGCTGGAAAAAGAACGCCTGCAACGTCGCGGTTTGCCGCAGCTGCATTGGCGTAACGAGTTGATCTGGTGGTACGTCATCAGCGCCGGTTTTCTGCTCGGTTTTAGCCTGGCGTTTGGTTGGATGGGCGCGCTGTTTTTCCTCGGCCAATCGTTCGTGGCACTGACCCTGCTGGAGATCGTCAACTACGTGGAGCACTACGGCCTGCATCGGCGTAAACAGGACAACGGTCGTTATGAACGCACCAACCCCAGCCACTCCTGGAACAGCAACTTTCTGCTGACCAACCTGTTCCTCTTCCACCTGCAACGTCACTCCGACCACCACGCCTACGCCAAGCGGCGCTACCAAGTGCTGCGCCACTTCGACGACAGCCCGCAGTTGCCCAATGGCTATGCCGGGATGATTGTGTTGGCCTTGTTTCCGCCGCTATGGCGCAGAGTGATGGACCCGCGGGTGCGCTCTTACTACGCAGGGGAAGAGCATCAGTTGAGTGAATCGCAGATGGCCTGACAAACTCAACGGCTCTGCTCCCCGCTCGCGGGAGAGGGGCCGGGGGTGAGGGCCGGGGGCAACGCAGATCTAAAACCAAGAGCCCCTCACCCTAACCCTCTCCCGCAAGCGGGAGAGGGAACTGACCGCGTAAGCCTTAACTCCCCTCGCCTGCTTGTGGGCGCCCGGCTAGGGCAGAGGGGCCGGGGGTGAGGGCAAAGGCCAACGCAGATCTAAAACCAAGAGCCCCTCTCCCTAACCCTCTCCCGCAAGCGGGAGAGGGAACTGATTGCGTAAGCCTTAACTCCCCTCGTCTGCTTGTGGGCTCCCGAAT
>NZ_JBBNAH010000155.1:0-2241 GCF_037994325.1 Pseudomonas sp. | reverse complement strand
TACCAACCGCGTAGCTGAAGGCGGTGCAGAACGTACCAACCGTGTTGCTGAAGGCGGCGAAGAACGTACTAACCGTGTTGCCGAAGGCGGTGCAGAGCGCACCAACCGTGTTGCTGAAGGTGGCGCTGATCGTCTGCAGGCCAAAACCCTGGCCTAAGCGGTCAGGTTTCACCCTCTCAAAGCCCGGCACTGGCCGGGCTTTTTTGTGGGCGTTTTACCCGTAGCGCTGGTTGGCGTTATTCGCCGTTGGCTTCTTCCAACTTAGCCAGTCGCGCTTCTAGCTGGGCTACCCGTTCTTCCAGTTCATCCAGGCGCGATTGCGATGGCGCCGCCCCCTCACTGCGTTCCCCTCGGCTACTGCTGGCAATGGCTGCGGCCAACTCTTCCGGGCTGGCGAGCAGGTGCATATAGCGGTCTTCGCGTTGCCCAGCTTGGCGCGGGATCTGCGTGGCCAAACCTCGGCTGCTCAGGCGTTCAAGCTGATGCTGCAACTGCGCGACGTCGTCAAAATTGTGCATGCGGCTGCTGCGGGTAAGCAGTTCGTTAAGGGTTTGCGGGCCGCGTAATAGCAGCAAGCTGAGCAAAATCGCCTGCGCGGGCACCAGTTCCAGTGCCTTGTCGATGCGCTGTTCCCAGCGGTCGGCGCGGCTGCCCATGACCAGGCGGGCCATGCCACGCCCTTCAAGGCTGCGCAGCGCTTGGGCGACTTGGCCTTGAGTAAGGTTCATCACTGGCTCACGGCTGGTTTTCTGGTTGCAGGCCAGTACCAGGGCGTTGAGGGTCAGCGGGTAACTTTCCGGGGTGGTGGCTTGTTTTTCTACCAAGCAACCCACAACCCGGGCTTCGCTGCTGGTGAGTGGCTCTACGGCGGGGGCAGTCTCGATGGATTCGATGTCTTGGCTCATGGCGGCAGCTCCTGCAGAAAAAGAGCCGTAGCCTAGCCTGAGATGGGGCGTTAGCCCATGGTTTTTGCCGATTTGCAGCTTCATTTTCCCTTAGGCCGGGAATGCAGAATCGTGAAGGGGAATCTGGTTTGCTGCAGCCTCGCCGAATCTGGGTCCCCGCCTGCGCGGGGACGACGGTGTTCGGGTTTTTCTGCCATAAAAAAGCAGCCCGAAGGCTGCCTTTTTAACGCGGTGACGCCAATCAAGCCACATCCACCAGGATGATTTCCGCATCCTCGACCGCGTTGAAGACCAGCACGTCTTCACCGCTGACCGCGATACCGTCGCGGGCGTTGGCTTGTACGCCATTGACGCTTATCACGCCGCTGGCCGCTACCAGGTAGGCCTTGCGCGAGGTGCCCAGGCGGTACTCGGTCTGCTGACCGGCTTTCAGGGTGGCAGCGCTCAAGCGCGCATCGGCACGGATATGCAGGGCGTCGCTGTCCGCTTTGTCACCGCTGGCCAGGGTTACAAAGGCACCGGCGCGTTCCCCTTTGGGGAACGGTTTGGCACCCCAGGCCGGTGGTGCGTTGAACTCGGTGGGCTGAATCCAGATCTGGAAGATCTTGGTGGTTTCATCCTCGAGGTTGTATTCGCTGTGGGCGATCCCGGTACCTGCGCTCATCACTTGCACGTCACCGGCTTCGGTGCGGCCTTTGTTACCCAGGTTGTCCTGGTGAGTAATCGCCCCTTCACGGACGTAGGTGATGATTTCCATATCCCGGTGCGGGTGGCGAGGAAAGCCGCTTTGTGGGGCAATTTCATCATCGTTCCACACGCGTAATTGGCCCCAGTTCATCCGTTGTGGGTCGTAATACTCGGCAAACGAGAAGTGGTGGCGAGCATTCAGCCAGCCATGGTTGGCACCACCCATCTGCTCAAAAGGTCGACGTTCGATCATGATTTGTGTCCTCCGTTGGTTAGCCAGATGGCGCTCGTTGGGCTTGCCCGGCGGTTTTAAAGCGCTGGCCAAGCGGTGGGATGCCGCTGGTGTTGGACGCTATGATCTATCGGATTGCTATCAGCTAATAGCGCAAAATACCCTATTTCCATATCGAATTATTCGATGCTTTTCGCATGGCTGTTTTTTCCCTTTTCGCCCTCATATGCCTGCTTTGTGACAGTGCCGCGCGCAATTTAAGTGACATCAGCAGTGCTGGCACAGTGCTGTAAAAAAGGCTGAAAGCACCGTCCTAGAGATGCTTGTCGCTTATTCTTATTGGAAGTAAAAAAGTTCCTTTGTCATAAAACATTTATATAAAAGCAACTGAGCTGAAATAACCCCCCGCCAGTATTC
>NZ_JBBNAH010000154.1:0-6041 GCF_037994325.1 Pseudomonas sp. | reverse complement strand
ACGACTCCACAGTTGGAAGCTACGGTTGCCGACGGTTTCGCTGCCGATCAGTTTTTCATCCACCCGCACCGCGCCCAGGCCTTGCAGCATGGGCTCGGTAAGCGGGGTGTTATCAGCACTCAAGCGTTGGCCAATGGCTTCGCCGAAACGGCTGGCAGCGGCAATCTCGTTGTCGTCGATACCGGCGCGCGGCACCCAGCTGTAGGGCTTTTGCCGGCCGGTGAACATCCACAACGGCGTCGACAAAAAGCTCGCCGCAGTGCCGCAAGCGTCGGTCAGGGCGACGTTATCCAGCAGACGTGCGCCCAGCTCGTTTAAGCGGGTTTTGAGTTTTTCCTGGGCCATCAGCCACATATTGCGGCAGCCGATAACCGTCACCACCGGCGTGTCGCGCAAGAGCTGCGCGGCTTCAGGGGAAGCGAGAAAGCTGGTGATCGGCAGTGAGGGAGTCAGAAACCACACTTGGTACGCCAGAATGACCAAGTCGTAACGCTTGGCAGGGTCGACAGCCAACGGCTTGATCGGCTGTGGGCGCATCAGCACGGTTTCGGGAAAGATGCGGAAAAAGCTGAGAAACGGCCAGGGAAACGGGTAAGGTTGCGCCGGTTCGATAGCGAGAAAATCCACCTGAATGTCGCTACGTTTGAGCAGCGGCCCACAGACGGACTGCACCAGCCGGCTTAACTGGCCCGTTTGTGAATAGTGCACCACCAACACCTGACGCATCGCGCGCGCAATCCTTGCAACATAAAAGTGCCGGAATTATGCCACACAGAAATCATCCCTCTGTAACCCAGCTGGCCCGTTCTGCCGGCTTGTTCCTGTTACTCGTCGGCGCGCAGGCGCTAGCGGGTGACATTGTGGTCAAGATCGACGGCGTTCAGGCCGAGGGCAATTTTGCCCTGGCGCTGGTATTTGCCGATCAAAACGAGTGGCCAGCAACGCCGCTGCGCGAACTGCACAGCACTGAG
The DNA here is from genome assembly GCF_037994325.1 of Pseudomonas sp. Taxonomy (GTDB): domain Bacteria; phylum Pseudomonadota; class Gammaproteobacteria; order Pseudomonadales; family Pseudomonadaceae; genus Aquipseudomonas. The sequence continues at coordinate 5,070 of NZ_JBBNAH010000154.1, read as the reverse complement.
CAAACCTTGCGTTTGCGCAACTTGCCGCCGGGGCGCTATGCCTTGCAGCTGTATCAAGACAGCAACGGCAATGGCCAGCTGGACCTCAGCCCACGGGGAATTCCGTTGGAACCGGTGGGGTTTTCGGCCAATCCGCCATTGCTAAATGGCAAACCGACGCCGCTTAAATGCCTGTTCGAACATGGCCAGGGCGACACCGACGTGCAGATCCATCTGCAATCACCGAAAGCCAAGGGCTGACGCTATCCCATAGGATGCGCAGTGCGCGCGCCATTCACCGTTCGCCGCCCGCCTTCGCGGGAATGACGGCCGATGGTGCAAAAAACTCCGTCATCCCCGCGCAGGCGGGGATCCAGAATCTTAAGCCGTACGCGAGCATAGGCAGCGGCCTTACTGCTTGATCTGCGAATCCGGCGTGCGCCAAATCAGCTTGCTGGTGTCGTAGCCCTGCCCTTTGGCCACCTCCAATAGCTTTTCACGCATGCCCGGTTTCAGCTCCGGTGTGCGCGAGAGCAGCCACAGGTATTCGTGATTAGGGTTACCGACCAGGGCGGTTTCGTAGTCATCGTCCAGGTACAGCACCCAGTAATCGCCCTTGGTGACGCCGGGCAAGATGTCGCTCACCCAGTTATCAAAGGTGACCCACAGCTTGTCGGTCTTACCTTCCTCTTGCGGCACGGCCTCGCCCTTGGCCTCTTCCCATTTGCCTTCGGCGGTGCGGCAGCGGTTCAGCACACCGACTTTGCCATCGGCCTGCAAGGTGTAATGGGCCTCGGACTGCGCGCAGTTGCGCTGGAAGAACATCGGCAGACGTGCCGCCTCATACCAAGTGCCCTGGTAACGTTCGAGGTCGACCTTATCCACAGTTTTCGGTGGCACCGGACCGGTGCCAGAGTTGGTGCAGCCCACCAGCAACGCGGCGGCGCATAGCGATAGCAGCAAACGCATAACACGCCCTCCTTATTTCAGGCCGTGGCCAGCAAACACCACGACTTTGTCGCCAGCGTATTGAATGCTGATGTAGGTCTCTTTATCGCCCCAGGTGCAGCTCGACAGGCCAATGGCGCCCGAGCAATCGGTAGGGCTGCCCAGCAGGCTTTCGACTTCGGCTTTGTTCATGCCGACCTGAATTTTCGAATAGTTGTCCTGATTGATTTTGCTGCACGCGGTAATGAGCACGCAGAAGGACAGCAGAAGAAGGCGACGCAGGGTCATGGGGTAGCTCCAAGGCAGGAAGAGAATGCGAGAACTCAGCGTGGCACAGGCGGCCGGCGACTGCCTGTTTTGACGTCAGAAGCCGGAACCGGGTTCCTTGAGGTAGGAAATTTCATCAGCCGTACTTTCGCGGCCAAGTGTTTGATTGCGATGGGGAAAACGCCCAAAACGGACGATCACCTGCTGATGGCGCTTGGCATAGTCGAGGGTATTGGCGAAGTACGGCCGCTCCTCGTCGCTCACCTGCCCCAGCAACCCGGCAAACAGCTCAATGGCCAGGGCCTGGCTATCGAGGCTCTCGGTATGTTCCAGCACCAGGTACACAAAGGTTTGTTCCAGCGGCGCCAGCGCTTGCTCCCAACCAGCGGCCAGACCACGGGCAACCAACTGTTGCGCACGCAGGTCACCTGAGTAGGCAAAGGGGCTGTCGCGGTAAATCATGCGCGGCAGTTGGTCGAGCAAAAGGATCAGCGCCAGCCAACCCTCCGCAGTTTCCGTCCAGTCTTCCAGTTCGCCCGCCAGCGCTTGGCGCACCAAGGGTGCGAAGTGCTCGCGGGCGTAGTCGTCCTGGCTATCTTGCTTGCCGAACCACAGGCTTTGCTGACTGCTGGCCACCTCGGCCGCCGTCTCGCCCGAACCAAACCACCAGTCGAGCAACGGCTGCCAAGGGGCGCTCATGACTTAAGCCTGGTGATAGGAAGTAACGCGATCAACTTCTTCTTTCGAGCCCAGGTACACCGCTACGCGCTGGTGCAAGGAGGTCGGCTGAATATCGAGAATGCGCTCGATACCGTTGGTGGAAACACCACCGGCTTGCTCGACAATAAAGGACATCGGGTTGGCTTCATACATCAAGCGCAGCTTGCCCGGCTTGCTCGGCTCACGGGAATCGCGCGGGTACATAAAGAGGCCGCCGCGAGTAAGAATGCGGTGTACGTCGGCAACCATGGCCGCGACCCAACGCATGTTGTAGTTCTTGCCCAGCGGGCCTTCTTCGCCGGCCAACAGTTCGTCCACGTAGCGGCTGACTGGCGCTTCCCAGTGGCGCGAGTTGGACATATTGATGGCGAATTCGGCGGTGGTTTCCGGAATGCGGATATCGTCGTGGGTCAGTACAAAGCTGCCCAACTCGCGATCAAGGGTAAAGCCTTTAACACCGTTGCCCAGGGTCAGCACCAGCATGGTTTGCGGGCCGTAGATGGCATAGCCGGCGCACACTTGTTTGGTGCCTGGCTGCAGAAAGGCCTGCTCGTCGAGGCTGTCGTTCTGGCTCAGGTATTGGTCCGGGCAACGCAGCACCGAGAAGATGGTGCCAACCGAAACGTTGACGTCGATGTTGGACGAGCCATCCAGTGGGTCGAATACCAACAGGTAGGCGCCTTTCGGGTATTTGCCGGGGATCTGGTAGGCGTTGTCCATTTCTTCGGACGCCATACCGGCCAAGTGGCCACCCCATTCGTTGGCTTCAAGCAAGATCTCGTTGGAGATCACGTCGAGCTTTTTCTGCACTTCGCCCTGCACGTTTTCGGTGCCCATACTGCCCAGCACGCCACCCAGGGCGCCCTTGGATACCGCATGGCTGATCTCTTTGCATGCACGCGCGACCACTTCGATCAGGAAGCGCAGATCGGCGGGAGTGTTGTTGCTTCGGGTCTGCTCGATCAAGTAGCGGCTGAGGGTAACGCGGGACATGGACGGCTCCAGAGGGTTTGAAATCCCGCGCAGTTTAGCGCGAGTCTGCCTGCAATTCCTCCTGTCAGACCGGAGTGCTGTCAGGAGAGTTCACTGTGCGTCTAGCACGAGGCTTACAGTGAGGCAGTATGCATGCCACAAACCCGGTTACGACCGCTACGTTTAGCCTCGTAAAGTGCGGCGTCGGCGATCTGCAGCAAGTCTTCCAGAAACTCACCCTGGGCCGGCCAGCAGGCCAAGCCAGCAGACAGGGTGACCGACTGCGGACCATTGCGCGTGCCCACCGGCGTAATCGCCAATTCCAGGCAGATACGCTCCAGCCGCTGCCGTGCTTCTTCGGGGCCAACGCCGGGCAGAATCAGCAGAAACTCTTCGCCGCCAATACGGAACACCGCGTCGGTGCTGCGCAGGGCATCGGTGAGCAACTGCGCCACCAGCACCAACACGTCATCACCAACCAGGTGACCATGGGCATCGTTAAGCGCTTTAAAGTGATCGAGATCGATCAACGCTAACGCCAACGGCTTTTGCTCGCGCTGGGCACGGGCCAGTTCACGGTCGAAGAACTCATCCAGGTAACGACGGTTGTACAGGCCCGTGAGCGGATCACGCAGCGCCTGCTCCTGCAAACGCTCATGCAGGCTGGAAATAGTGCGCAAACGGTCTTCGCTTAGCGCCAGGGCATCGGCCAGCGTGCGCTCGCTGAGATGACGCTGGGTCACGTCACGCAGATAAAGCATCTGCCCCAACAGTGACGAACCGCTGCGGGTGGCGCGCTCAATAGCGCGGCAACTGACTTCAAAATAGCGTGGTGGATCTTCCAGGGTTAGCAGGCGGTCGTTGCCCACAGTGGCGGGCTGCTGCAAAACGGCCTGTAGCGCCGCGCCATAAACCGGCCACTCACCAAGGGCCACGCCCTGCTGGAATTCGCGTTGATTGGCCAAACGGCAGGCGGCCGGGTTGGCTTCCAACAGACGCTGTTGGGTGTCGACCACCAGCACCGGGTCGAGCAACTCCTGCAGCAACAGATGCCGCGCCACGGGCAGCAGATCAAACAACCGCACCCCGACAATCAGCCAGGAGAACGCCAAGAGCGTGAAGGCAAAACAGAAGGGTGTGGGGTCAAAGCCAAACAGCTGCACATCCCAGAACACATACGACAGGTTGGCGCCCCACGGCAGCAGAGTGACCAGCACAAACGCCAGATAATGCCGGCGATGCACCCCACGACTAAGCACCGCGGCTTTGATCACCACCGCCAGGCAGAACAGCACAAAGGCGTATTCGTAGATCGCCGTGGCGTAAAACAACGGGCCGTGGCGATACAGCAACGGCGCGCCGGGTTCGGCATTCAGCGGCGCGGTTTCGGGGGTATAGAACAAGCCATGCCACGGGTTACTCAGCGCCAGCAACCAGACCACAACCGGCACCACCGCAAACACTGCCACCTGGCTCAACGGCAGCGGCTTGCGCTCGCTATTGACGTACTGCCAGAGAAACACCGCCCAGAACGTCGGTAACCCGACAATGCCGGGCCAAGCCATGCTGGCCCAGAACATTTTGCACTCGCTGCTTTGCGCCGCCATTTCCAGGCTGGCAGCCACCAGCCACCAGAAGCTGGCCATGTGCAAAAGAAAGAAGCTGTCACGCCCAGGAAAGCCGCGCTGGCGGGTAACCCAGTGGGCAAGCATAAGCACACCGATGCATACCAAAACGGTAAACACCACCGGCATGCTCAACGCCCAACCTGAATTACTGCAAAGGTTCATGACCTTACACCTACAGCCAAATGGCCCACCACCCGAAACGGGGGGAGCCACCTGTGGCAAACCTCAAGGAAAGTGCTGTGCCAGCATAGCCAGAAAGGCCCGAATGCCAGCATTGGCGCGCGTGCGCAACAATACGCCATGTGGTGGCGAAAACTAAAGATCTTCCGCGTAACAAGACGGCAACGGATCACCACATTGCATGAATGCATAACTCGCTTGGTGCGCTCAGCACACCCACAAAAGCAAACCACGCCGCCCGCTCTTGATCTGCTTTTGATCTGCTTTTGCTCTACCCGCCCCGTTCATCGCAGGCCGAGCGGAGTCGTTGGGTAAGGGGTTGAGCGGCAGGGACGCCGCGAGAGGCACATCGGGCCATGGAAGGCCCGTTGTGCCG
>NZ_JBBNAH010000153.1:0-2202 GCF_037994325.1 Pseudomonas sp. | reverse complement strand
CTTGAGGGTTGGCCACCACCACATGGGCGCTTTGCCCAGCGACCTCCGTATAGCCCTTGAGCTGACTGGGGCTGCCGCCCGTGACTTCATTAAGGATCAGCCCAGCCGCGCGACCACCCAGCCCGCTATTGCCAAGAATCACCCCACCCAATTCGGTCTGGTTAAACGCCGCCGTGCCGTTGTTAAGGATCAGCCCCTGCTGGCCAACGTTGTAGTCAGTGAATTTATTGTGGGAAAGGCCGCTGCCATTGGGCGCAGCGATATTAACGATAGGCACGCCATTGGCGGCGCTGGTGATGGACGTGCTGCCGCTATCGACGGCCAAGTCGGCCGCCGTGCTCAGCAGGGGATTAAGGAAAAGAACAGCGATCAGCAGGCGGGCGATGGATCGGCAAAGCGGGCTGTGTACATCCATGTCGGCGTTTTGTCTCGGCAGGCATTGGGCTGCGAAAACGTTACGGCGAGGAGGGTGGTGTTGAATGCCAGCTAGGGCTGGCCGAGGTGTGGGATGGCAGGCAAATCACACCTGGAGTTGCATAGGCCTGTAGGAAACAACAACGCACTAATTGCGAAGCGCGTGGGGTGCAGAGCTAGCGCTACACCTGTTAATGCGCTGCCACAACTCGCGAAGGCGATACCAGCCGAACCTCGGTTTACTGGGCGGCTTGTGGGGCCATCCGTTTCAGCCGTACGGCATAGGCCTTGGCCGGTACTGTGAAAACACAAAACCCCGCCAAAGCGGGGTTTTGTACTTGCGGGTTATAGGGCGCCCAGTTCAAACCTGGCTCTAAACCCGCTTGGTAGCCGCGTCATAGACTTCTTCGTCACGCCGCGCGCCAACGCATAGCACCAGCACAATGGTGGTTCCATCGATGCGATAGACGATACGAACATCGCCGGTTCGAACTCGTCGATAACCCGCCAGCGGGCCGCGCAGCGGCTTGCCGATTTTGTCAGGCTCGCCTTCGGCAATACGCTCGCGTATCACCTTAAGTACTCGCCTCGCCTCCGCTCTTCCAAGTTGCCGGAGATCCTCATCTACAGCGTGGTGAAACCGAACGCTCCAGTTCATCGTTTACTGCCTAGCTGAAGCGAGCCTCCATATCTTCAAGGCTCACGGTAGTGGACGTGTCCAAGCTGGCAATACGCTCAATGGCGAGCAACTCGGCGCGAAGATCTTCAAGCTCATCCCGCATCGCCTGGTAAGCATCGACGCCTACCAATACAGCCGCAGGTTCATTGTCTTTAAAAATTACCAAGTGAGAGACCTCCCCGCTGGTGATGTCCTTCAAACGGGCGCCGAAGGTGCGCACCATTGTGGTAGCAGATACGGCTTGGTCAGCTCGTTCCAAAAGTGCGCTCATGGGCAAATGCCTCAAATGAATGTCAATAATGCGCTGATTATTACGTACGTACGTACGTAACACAATACGCATAAAGCGCAGCTAATTTTTCGCTCACGACCTCCGACCAAATTCTTCGTCTTCACAAAACCCCGCCAAAGCGGGGTTTTGTACTTGCGGGTTATAGGGCTCCCACTTCAAAGCAGACGCCTAACAACCTCCCACCTTACGCAGCGGCCTGCTCCTGCGCTTTAGGCTCGCGAGCCGCCTTAACTCGCGCTTGCGCCTGAGCCAAAAACTCAGGGTCTTGCACTTGGCAGGCGTCGACCACGGCGCGGGCCATTTCGGCGAGGTATTGCTGAGTGCTCCGCTCGGCTGCTTCGTTGATCGCACCGTGGCTGACGATCAGGGTTTCAAGGCAGAAGAGCAAATCGGCTGCATGCTCCAGCGCTTGCTCCAAGGGGATGCCGGCGTTTACGGAAAACAATGTTTTACCGTCGACCCGGCAAAAGATGCGGCTGTCGGTGACAGCAGTGTGTTGGCCGCTCATGGTTGCACCTCCAGGGAGACGGCAAGCGGGGAGTGGGTGACGCGGTGGGTTACTGCGGATTGGTGTGGCATTTCCGTATACCTCTCAAATTACGTGTCAGCCTCTTTAGGCTGGGTGCCGGGAGTTAAAGAAACCCCACGTAGCGGGCCGGACTTATTTCCCTTGCGGGTTTTGTATTCGTCCACTCCCGGCATAACAGTAATTTCAGAGCCCACGGAGAAACTGTAGGCAATAAAACGCCGCTTCTGTCGGGTGCGGATATCCGCTACGTGTGGGTGTTCTTAAGCACCGGGGAGGGACGTTATGGGG
>NZ_JBBNAH010000152.1:0-23960 GCF_037994325.1 Pseudomonas sp. | reverse complement strand
CGCCACCACCGACCTGAAATCCACCGAAGCCTTTGCCGCCATTCCGGTGAAAACCGTGGGCGACAGCCGCGTGTTGTTGAAAGACATCGCGCGGGTGGAAATGGGCGCCGAGAACTACGACTCCATCAGCTCGTTTGACGGCATTCCCTCGGTGTATATCGGCATCAAGGCCACCCCCAGCGCTAACCCGCTGGAAGTGATCAAACACGTACGCGCCGCCATGCCCGAGCTGGAAGCGCAACTGCCGCCCAACTTGAAAGTGTCGATTGCCTACGACGCCACCCTGTTTATCCAGGCCTCCATCGACGAAGTGGTGAAGACCCTGTTCGAAGCGGTGCTGATCGTAGTCGTGGTGGTGTTCCTGTTCCTCGGCGCGTTCCGCTCGGTGCTGATTCCGGTCATCACCATTCCGCTGTCGATGATTGGCGTGATGTTCTTTATGCAACTGATGGGTTACTCCATCAACTTGCTCACCCTGCTGGCTATGGTGCTTGCCATCGGCTTGGTGGTGGACGATGCCATCGTGGTGGTGGAGAACATCCACCGCCATATCGAAGAGGGCAAAACACCCTTCAACGCCGCCATTGATGGCGCCCGCGAAATCGCCGTGCCGGTGATTTCCATGACCATCACCCTGGCCGCCGTGTACGCCCCCATCGGCTTTCTCGATGGCCTGACCGGTGCGCTGTTTAAAGAGTTCGCCCTGACCTTGGCCGGCGCGGTGATTATTTCCGGCATCGTCGCCCTGACCCTGTCGCCGATGATGTGCTCCAAGCTCTTGCGCCATGAAGAAAACCCCAGCGGTTTGGCGCACAAGCTCGACAGCATTTTCGACAGCCTGAAAGTGCGCTACCAGCGCGTGCTGCACGGCACGTTGAACACCCGGCCGGTGGTGATTTTTGTCGCCATTGTGGTGCTGTGCCTGATCCCGATCATGCTGAAAATGATCAAGAGCGAGCTGGCCCCCGATGAGGACCAGGGCATCGTGTTTATGATGGCCACCGCACCGCAGCCGACCAACCTGAACTACCTGAACGCCTACACCCAGCAATTCCCGAAGATTTTTAAAGAGTTCCCGGAGTACTACTCCTCGTTCCAGATCAACGGTTTTAACGGTGTGCAGTCGGGTATCGGCGGCTTCCTGCTCAAGCCATGGGACGAGCGCAAGCGCACACAAATGGAGTTGCTCCATGAAGTGCAAGGCAAGCTCGGCGAAATTCCTGGGCTGCAGATTTTCGGCTTTAACCTGCCCTCCTTGCCGGGCACCGGTGAAGGCCTGCCGTTCCAGTTTGTGGTCAACACGCCCAACGACTATGAGTCGCTGCTACAGGTGACCGAGAAGATCAAAGAGCGCGTGCAGAAGTCCGGCAAGTTCGCCTTCCTCGATGTAGACCTGGCCTTCGATAAGCCGGAAATCGTCGTCGATATCGACCGCGCCAAAGCCGCGCTGATGGGCGTGAACATGGAAGACCTCGGCGTCACCCTGTCGACCCTGCTGGGTGAAGGCGAGATCAACCGTTTCACCATCGACGGCCGCAGCTACAAGGTAATTGCCCAGGTCGAGCGCGCCTACCGCGACAATCCGGGCTGGTTGAACAACTACTACGTGAAGAACGGCGCTGGCGAGATGGTGCCGCTGTCGACCTTGATCAGCGTGCACGACCGCGCCCGTCCGACTCAACTCAACCAGTTCCAACAGCTGAACTCGGCGATTATTCAGGGCTTCCCGATTGTCAGCATGGGTGAAGCAATCGACACGGTACGGCAGATCGCTCAGGAAGAAGCACCTCGCGGCTTTGCCTTCGACTTTGCCGGTGCCTCGCGCCAATACGTGCAAGAAGGCAGCGCGCTGTACGTGACCTTTGCCCTGGCCTTGGCGCTGATCTTCCTGGTGCTGGCGGCGCAGTTTGAAAGCTTCCGCGACCCGCTGGTGATTATGGTCACGGTGCCGCTGTCGATTTGCGGCGCCTTGATTCCGCTGTTCCTCGGCTACTCGAGCATGAACATCTACACCCAGGTGGGCTTGGTGACGCTGATCGGCTTGATCACCAAACACGGCATTCTGATCGTCGAATTCGCCAACCAATTGCGCCGCGAACAGGGCCTGTCCCGTCGTGCCGCCATTGAAGAAGCGGCGGCGATTCGCCTGCGCCCGGTATTGATGACCACCGCAGCCATGGTGTTCGGCATGGTGCCGTTGATTTTCGCTACCGGTGCCGGCGCGGTCAGCCGTTTCGACATTGGCTTGGTGATCGCCACCGGGATGTCGGTGGGCACCCTGTTCACCCTGTTTGTGCTGCCATGCGTGTACAGCTTGCTGGCCAAGCCGGATGCGAAAACCGACGCCGAGCCGGTGGTGATCAAGGACAACGGCCCAACCCATCCGCTGGTTTCCTAAGCCTCACCACTGCCCCGAAAGCCCCGCACCTGCGGGGCTTTTTTTGTACGATTGAGCCCTGCCATTTTCGACGCGCACAAGAACAAGGAAGCCTCCATGCCCAACACCGTTCTGATCACCGGCTGCTCCAGCGGCATTGGCCGCGCTCTGGCAGATGCCTTTCAGGCCGCCGGTTACCGCGTATGGGCGACCGCCCGCAAAGCGCCCGACCTCGCCGCGCTCAGCGCCGCTGGCTTCAACGCCGTGGAACTGGACGTCAACGACAGCGCCGCAGTCGCGCAACTGGCCGAGCGCTTGAGCGCGGAAATCGGTGGCCTGGATGTGTTGATCAACAACGCCGGCTATGGGGCCATGGGCCCGCTGCTGGATGGCGGGCGCGAGGCGTTGCTACGCCAATTCGACACCAACGTATTCGCCCTGCTCGAGGTGACACGCGCGCTGTTTCCCCTGCTGCGTCGCAGCCAGGGTGTGGTGGTGAATATTGGTAGCGTGTCGGGCGTGTTGGTTACGCCGTTTGCCGCTGCCTACTGCGCCTCGAAAGCGGCCGTGCATGCGCTCTGCAATGGGCTGCGCATGGAGCTGGCACCGTTTGGTATTCGGGTGGTGGAGGTGCAGCCGGGAGCGATTGCATCGAGCTTTGGCGCCAATGCCACGCGTGAGGCCGAGCAGTTGATTGGCGAGGAGTCGCCGTGGTGGCCGATTCGCGAAGGGATTCGCGCGCGGGCACGGGCCTCGCAAGATAATCCGACGCCGGCCAGTGAGGTGGCGCGCGATATTCTGGCTGCCGTACAGCGCGCCAAACCACCACGCCTGTTGCGCCTGGGCAATGGTGGGCGAGCCTTGCCGCTATTGGCGGCGTTGGTGCCGCAGGGGCTGTTGGAATGGGGCTTGAAGAAGAAGTTTGGGTTGGCGGGGCGGTTGTAGCGCCACACTGTTTTTGTAGGCTGTGCTGTGCGCACCCTTGCGGTCTATCGGGCGACCATTGTTTTTCTGCATTACGCGCGTGCTGAGCGATTTGCGCGGGGCTTTTGTAGGGTGCGCTGTGCGCACCTTGCGGTTTATCAGGCGGCTGTATTTTTCTGCAAAGAAGATCACCACACCCACAACAAAACCCACTCACGGATAACTAAACTTCTTCACCATCGTCAGCTCCCCAGTAGCTCGCATCGGCACAATAAAGGACTCCTGCTTTTCATTGGCCGTACCTTCTTGAGTGATCACCGTAACCTGTGCGGTGGTCAAAATCTGCGCAGGGGTTTCGGCGCCCTCCTCGTCTTCGCTGGAGCCACCGCCAAAGTAGTTCACATATACCAGGTACTCGCCGGCCAGCGGTGTTGGCGAGGCAAACATTTCCGGGCCAAAGCCGGTGGTGACGTCAACATCCAGCGCGCCACCATTGGCAGCCGAGCGGTCGCCGTACCAGATATGCGCGCCATCCGGCGTGACCACATGCAAGTCGAGGTCGGTGTTGTCGCTGTCCCACGACAGCACCACGCGCAGCTTGGCCGCCGTTTCGCCGCTGCCGCGGTTGTAGAACTGCACGCGGTGTTTGGCGGTGCCATCGGCGTTGCGCACTTCCACACTGTTGCTGCCGGAGGGGAACACAAACGGCCGGTCAAAGCTGCCGTCTTCTTGTACCTTCAACGGCATGCTGATGCCATTGACGATCAAGCGTGCTGGCTTGCCCGCATCTTTCGGCGTCGACTTAATCTGCCCGGCAATTCGCGCCGTATTGGCTTGGTCGACGGCGCTGTTTACTGAAGAGGCCGGGTAATTCACTTCCTGCATAAAGTGCGCGCCCTCGTCCGAGCCTTTGCGCCAGCCGCCAACCGGCGTGTCGATTTGCACGCCATCGGTGGCATAGGCCGCGGCAAAAGGTAGGCAGGCGAGGAACAGGGCGATTTCGGTCAGGCGTACACGCATGGGGCTATTCCAGAAGTAGGTGGCGGGCGAGGCCTTCGATATAGGTTTCATCCTGGCCGTTGGGGTGAGCGGCAAAGGCCAGGTGCAGGTATTCGTGGGTCAGGTCGAGGCGGTCCTGTAGCGAATACAGACCGCGGACAAAAATGCGTTGGCGCTCACGGTCGACATGGGGTTTGCCGCCGCTCAATTGGCAGACGGCAAAGTCACCCGTTTCGACGTAACCGGGTTCGCGTTGCAGCCGTTCACGCCAGCCTGGTTGCTGTTTTTTCAACCAGGCCTCGGCGTTGCCTAGGGCCTGGCAGGCAGCGATAGGTTGGTCCCAGCGGCTGAGGCTGGCGCGGGGAAAAGCGCGGGCAAGAATGGCGTCGTAGCGCAGCCCTTGGCCCGCTTGCTCGACGGCGCCCTGCCAAGCCAAACGATCGGGCCCGGCTTTGTCGGTGTGGTAGTTCACCGGACTGCCGGCCAACACCAGGTCACTGGTCCAGGCCGCAATCTGTCGCGCGCCCTCGGTGGCCGGGCGCGGTGCCACACGCTGGCTGGCGCTGCTGTCGGCAATCGCCAAGCATTCGCCGCTGCGGGTGGCGCTTTGCAGCAGGTAGGTGCGGATGGTCACAGCCAAGGCTTTTGCGGCTTCGGCAGGCTGCGCCGAGGCTTCGCGATCAAGTACCCGCGCAACATATTCCTCGCGACTAAGCCGTGCGGTGAGTTGACCGTCGGCGCCAAGAAACAGCTCGCCGTTGCTCTGAATCGGCAGGCGATTGCCATTGGCGAACTCAACCTGAAAGTCGCCACGCAACGCCCCTGCCGCCATCAGCGGCCCGCCTTTCTGGCGCACCTGGCGCACCGGGTAACGGGCAAACAATTGCACCACCACGCACTGGCCAGCGTCTTGGGCATCTGGCGTGGGCAGCGCGCTGCCGAGGGCTTCGGCGTAGTCCTTGAGAATACGTTGGCTGGTGCCTGTACCACCGGCCCAAACTGGCGTGCCGTCAACCAACCAGCCGGCGAAACCACCTTGGCGCGCCTGCGCATCATGGTCAGCCAACCAGCTCCAGGTTTTTACCCGCAACCGGCCACCCAGGGTGCCCAAGGTCACGCCATCGGGTGCATGCAGCGTCACATCGAGCAGCACTCGCCGGGCTTGTTCCTGCGCTGGCAAGCGGCTGAGCTGTTGCAGCAGTTCGGCCACTGGCACGCGCTGCTGCGGTTGCAACGTGGCCAACTCGCTCAGCCACAACGGTGCTTGGCGTTGCTGCCAATAGTGCTGCCAGTCACCGGCGTTCAGTTGCAGGTTGGCGGGGGAAAAGTACAGGCCGCAGGACTGGGTCAGCGCCTGGTCCCGTTCGATGCGCTCAGCGGCTTTGCAGCAGTAAACCTCGTCGCGGTCCTGACCTTTGCAGGTGTAGCCGGTTTCAGGTTTGTCGGTATCGACCAAGTAGGCGTAAACAAACAACTTCCACAGGCTGCCCAAGGGCGCGCTGAGTTCGGCTGGCAAGGGGCCGCGACTCAGCACTTGCTGGTGATTGAGCTGTAGCAGTTGTGTCGCCGGCGGCGCACCAATGGCCAGTTGCAGCGGTGCCTCCCCGGCTCTAACGAGCAGGGGTAGCAGCGCAATGCACAACAGGCCCAGGCGCACGGTTTACTCGACCTTGAGGTGGCCGTAACTCGGTTCGCTTTCCAGCGCTTGTTCCTGCGGGGCGTACATCCGCACATAGCGCGCCGGTGGCAGGGAGAATTCGCCTTTTTGCGAGAAGCGCACCAGGTGGCGTACGGTAAGGCCGCCTTGCAGGCTGTCGACCGGTACGGCGTACAGCAGTTGGCCTTGTTCGTGCCGGGCTTTTTCCAGCGGCGCGGCTTCTTCCGAGTCCAGGCCGCTAACTTGAATGCCCCAGGTGGTGCGTTCCACATCAGCGCCCGGTGGCAGCGGCACTTCCAGCAGGCCGTAGCGCAGGGCGCGGGCGTCTTCGCTGCTGAGGTTCACCTCGTCCAGGTACAGGTCGTCGCCAGAGATGGCTTCGCCTTCGCCGACTTCTTTGACGCTGAATTCAAAGGCGGTATCGCCCGGCACCAAACGCAGCAGACGCCGGCTCAGACTAACCGGCAATACGCCCGGTTTGCCTTGGGCGCTGCGGTAGCTAAGGGCGATATTCAGCGGTTCAGTCACCGAGGCCGGCAGATCAAGGTTTGTCGGCACGCCTTTACCGGTCCAGTTCCACTGCGTTTCGCCACTTGGGCGCTGCTCAGCCGTCCAACCTTCGCCTGGTTTCAGTTCGCTAGGCGCGGTTTTTTGCAGGCTGGCAGCTTGCAGCCAGGTCAGCGCCAGAGCGCGCTCCAGGGTGGATTGTTCAGGCGCCAAACGTTGCAGCAGCGCCTTGGCTTGCACCTGATTGGCGCCCGTCAGTTTCAGCTTGAGGCTGGAAACAAACGGATGTTCGCTGGCGTCGACCACGTCCTGGGCTTGGCTCAGTTGCGCGCTGAATGCAGCCGGTTGGCTAACCTTGCTTTGCTTGGCCAGCTCGGCAGTCAGTACACGAGCAACGGCAAGGCCCAGCTTGGAGTTAGGCGCGGCGAGAATCAGGCTGGTTTGACCGTCATCGCTTGGCGTCTCGTCGGCGGCAGCCGGCTGTACGCTGGCGACATCCGTACGCGCGGCGCTTTCAGCAGCGGGCTCAGCTTCGGTAGCGGCATCAACCTTGGCCGCCACTTCGGCATCGGCTTTGGCTTGGGCGTCATGGTTGGCCAGATCGGTCATCAGGCCTTCCACCAGGGTATTGACCGGCAGTTGCATATCTTTGGCAAAGGCCAGAATCAACGCCCGTTGCAGAAGGGGCGTGGTGGCCGCTTGCTTGGCGTAGATATCCATCACCCGCTGCCAGTGATCGGCCGGCAAGCTCAGTTCCAAGGCCTGGCTGGCGTACCAGTCGGCGTAGTAGGCGTACGCGGTGAGGAAGGCATCTGGCTCACTGCCCTCGCCCCACCAGGTGAACAAAGCCTCGGGGCCGGCCATTTGCACCAGGCGCAGACGGCTGTTTTGCATGATCAAACGCAGGCGGTCGGTGACGCGCTTCTCCACTCGACCGCCGTCTGCGTTGCCCAGCTCAGCTTTGCTTAGCAGCGGATAGGCCAGGCTCAATGGCAGCAGGCGGCTAGCGGTTTGCTCCACGCAACCGTAGGGGTATTCCAGCAAGTCATCGAGGTTGCTGTTAAACAGCGCTTGCGCGCTATCGTCCAAGCGCAGGCTGATATCGCTGGCATCTGCTGGTAGTTGCAGGGCGTTGGCGCCCGCGTTCGCCGCTACGCGCTGGGTTTGCAGGTCTTGCCAGCCTTTGCCGGTGGTACGCAGTTTTACGCTCAAGGCGTCCACGGGTTTGCCATCGAGCAGCAGTTCGGCGGTCCAGTCACCACTGGCTACCGGCACTTTCGGCAACGGCAGGTAGTTGATGCCTTTTTCCAGGTCGATGGCGGTGCGTTTTTCCTGGCCGTTGAACTGGCTGACCAGCTCGGCCTTGGTGGCTTTGTCGCCTTGGTTAAAGACGAATACGCCCATGGCCGGTTGGTCGTCGGCGCGGAATTGCGTCGGGCCGCTCCATTTCAGGTACAGCGGTTTTTCCGAGCGGATAAATTGCTTCTTCTGCCCCACGGTGCCGGCCTCGCTAACGGCGCGGGCGGTGATACGCCAGCGGGTCAGGGAGTCGGGCATGCGGAAGGTCAGTTTGGCGTGGCCATCGGCGTCGGTCACCAGATCCGGCTGCCAGGCGGCGGTGTCGACTTCTTCGCGGCGCGGGCGCTCCAGCACTTTGACGCTGCGGTCGCTGCGGTTGGCTTTGCCGGGTGCGGTGGGCGAACCCGGCAGGGCCACGTCGTAGCTAATAAACGACAGACTGGCGCTGGTGCGCACGTTGTTGCGGCGCGGGTGGTAGAAGAACTGGTCGATGGTCGGGGCAATTTCCGGCTGCAACGCGTAGATCATTTCATCCACCACGCTCACCGTCAGGCGCGTACCCACTGGTTTGCCAGCAAACTGGGTGCTGAGGTCAATGGTGACCAATTCGCCCGGCTGGTACTGCTCTTTGTCGGCGCTGATGGCGATGTCGATCTGCGGCGCCGCCACTTTGATGCCGGCGTTCTGGAAGCTGTAATCGCCGCCTTTGGTGTACAGCGCGGAGAAGGTCAGGTTTGGTGAGAACTGCTCGGTTACCGGAATACGCGCGCGGTATTGGGTGTCGCTGAGTTTTTCCAGTTTCAGCCAGTCACCGCCCTTGGACAGCAGCGCGGTGGCCTCCACCGAATCACGCTCCAGGGTCAGCAGGGCATCGCCTACCGGCTCGGGGAAGGTGATCAGGGCCAGGGCTTCGTCGCCGGCTTTGTACTCTTGTTTGTCGAGCACGATTTCAATGGTGCCGGCTACCGCTTTAACGCCCTCGCCGCTGACCGAATGGCCGGTGGCACCCAGGATCAAGCCGTGGTCGTCTTTGATGGTGATGCTGTAGGAGCCGGGGCGATCAAAGCTCAGGTCAAAACCGGTGGCATCGTCGGCCAGGCTGCCGTCTTCTTTGCTCTGGTCTTCCAGACGCACCCACTCGTAATGCGCAGGTTTGTGGCTTTCTTTTTTCTGCCCGGCCGCGGTTTCGCTGGCGTAGCTGAAATGCACTTTCTCTTTGGCCGCGCTAAAGCGTTGCGGCGCGCTCAGGCGATAACGGGCGGCACCACGTTCGATAAGGATTTCTTTGCTGGTTTTAACCCGGTACGCGGCGCCATCGCTGGCAAACACGGTGAGCAGGTAACGGCTGGGCTTATCGGCTGCCGGCAGTTTCAGCTCGGCACGGCCTTGGCTGTCGGTGGTCAGTTCGGTGGTGGCGAGTTCCACCGGGAATTGGCCGAGGTACTGCAGTTCGTTGTCGATCATCGACAGCTGCTGGGCACGCAGGGTCAGTTGCACTTTGGCGTCTTTAACCGGCTTGCCGTCGGGGTAAACCAGCACCAGATTACCCTTCACTTCTTCGCCGGTGCGGAAGTCTGGTTTGGCCAGATCCAAGGCAATTTCAAAGTGCGGTTTGATGTAGTCGGCAACCCGGAAGGCGCTGCTGTATTGCTGGTCGCGGTAGGCGAAACGCAGCTCGTAACCACCGGCCACAGCGTTGTCTGGCAACTGGAAGCGGCCTTGGCTGCCGGCCTTGCTGTCCATGCTCAGGTCGAGGGTTTGCAGGGCGGTGCCGTTGGCATCCAGTACGCTGAGTTTGACCGGGGCGCTGGTGGGGGCCACCGAGTCACGGGCGTTTTTAAATTCACGGCCGAGGATTTTGACTTCCACCCAATCGCCTGGGCGATACAGCGGGCGGTCGGTAAAGGCATAGAGCTTGGTGTCGTAGATTTCGCTGTCGTAGTAGAAGTTCTCGGAGACAAATACACCACCTTCACTGTCTTCACCCAGCACATAGGAACGCTCGGGGCTGGCGTGTTTCAGGCGCAACAAGCCTTGGGCATCGGTGTTGCCGCTGCTCAAAACGCCCAGGCCATCGCTCCACAGCACTTTGGCCTCTGGCACAACGTTGCCTTCATGTTTGCGCGCGGTCCATACCAACAACTCGTCGCCAGCAATCTTGCTCACCGCCACGGTGTTGGAGACAAACACCATGGTGGTGGCGCGGTATTTACCCACCAACGCTTCGACCAGATAGAGCCCCGGTTTCAGCTTGCCCAGCGGCACATAAACGTTGCCTGGGTTAACCGTAACGAAGTCGCTCGACGAACCGGCCAGCTCCACACCTTTGGGCGGCTGAATGGCTTTGGCGTCCCACAGCGGATAGCGGAACTGCGCCACCAGCGGCAGGCCTTTCATAGGGGCAAATTGTGGCGCGTTTTCGTACTGGGTCGGGGTGGCAATCGCCGTGCCCATCTTCAGTTCCGGCGCTTCCTCGGTGACGTTTTTACGCGACTCATACGAGAACGCGCGCTGCATGACCCGGCGGGATTTGCGGTACCAGTTGTCCCACAGGTACGACAGGGTATTGGACAACCCTTCGCCCTTAAACTGACCTTCGGCGACCACGCGGTGCAGGTTCTTCTGACGCTTGAGGAATTCCAGCGGCTGGTCGATGCGGTACACGCGCATATCCACGCCGCCGTAGGCTTCCATGCTGTAACGACGGTAATCGCGGCCGGGCGCTTCAAGGCGCACCTGGGCCACTTCGTCGGTAGCAAAACTGCTATCGGCCAACAGAAAGAACGACTCGCCAGCCAACGGCGTGTAGCCGCTGGAATTAACGCTGTCTTCGGCGTGCAGGCTGGTCAGCGGCAGCAACACGCTGGCCATTAGGGCCAAGCCCAGAGTACGGACTTTCATCGGGTTAAAAACTGCAAACGATAGATGCCGATAAAGTTCGGATTGGATTCGTCGGGTATCCATCGGGTGTCCTTCCATTTCATGAGTTGTTGCACGCTGACCGAACGCATGCCGTTATCGGTCGGCGTGGTGGTGCCTGTGTGGTAAGCGATTTCGCGGCCCATCCAAATCATCAGATGCTGCTCATCGCCCTGATCGAAAAAAATCAGATCACCCGGGCGCGCCTGGTTGAGGTCGCGGCCGAGAAATTGGCTGTTGTACTGGATCAACTTGATGGCGTTGACGTAGGGCCCGACCTTGCCGTTGCCCTGCTGCCATTGCTGCGCCAGGCTGCGCTGTTCGTCCTGCACTTGCAGTTCGGGCGGCAGGTAGCGGTTGCTCAGGCCATTGGCGCGCAGCCACTTGGCGTCATGCACTTTCAAGGCTTCGTTGGCGGCAAAGCGCACCAGGCCGGCACAGTCTTGCTGGTGCCAGCGTGGGCTGGGGCCTTGGCGCAGTTGTTCTTGGGCGATGCGTACAAACCAGGCGCGAAACACCTGGGATTGCTCAGCGCTTAACGGCGCTGCCGGGGCATTGGCGTAGCTGAACCCAGGCAACAATAAGCTGCCGAGCAGCACTGCCATACCAGCGCTCCGCCCCACCACCGCCGCAAACGGTCTCACAGTGCGCGCCACTCCAGCGGCAGCCATTGCCACTTGGAATCAGGTTTGCTGTCGGCCGGCAGGGTCAGGGCGTATTTGCTATGGCCAGCCAGCGCTTTGAGTTTGGGCATCAAGTGGGTTTGCGCGGCGTTGCGGAACACCGGCTCCATGTCGCTGGGCAGGGCGTCGAGGGTTTCCTGTTCGAGCAGGTTCGACAGCGTGTCAGGCGCCAGGTAAGCCGGCACTACGGCATCTTTGGGCAGCACGTCGGCCAGCGGCGGGAAGCGCTTGTTTAGCGCGTCCAGGCCTTTGTTAACCAGGCTGTCATCAATGGAAAACAGCAGGGTCGAGCCATGCCGGGCCAGGGTGATGCGGAAGAAACCATTGGTGGCGAACGCGTCTGGCACTTCGGCTTCGCTGGTGGGGTATTGACCGAAATTGGAGCTGACTTCGCGCTGCCATTTCTGCGTGCCGTCGGCATTGCTGGTGGTCACCGGGAAGATGCCGCCTTCAACGTTGGACTCCCACGCGCCAATCACCGAGCCGAACAGGTTGCCGAGGTTGGCGTCCAGGCTATCGC
The DNA here is from genome assembly GCF_037994325.1 of Pseudomonas sp. Lineage (GTDB taxonomy): Bacteria > Pseudomonadota > Gammaproteobacteria > Pseudomonadales > Pseudomonadaceae > Aquipseudomonas. Next base: position 12,075 of record NZ_JBBNAH010000152.1, on the reverse strand, counting down.
CGGCTTTGTCGTCCAGCTGGCCGATCAGCAGCGGGCTGTGCAGACGTGAGTTGGGGTACCAGCACAGGCCGGCAGCGCCGGTCAGGTGCTCGGCCAATTGCTTGGCCACGGCCGGTTCGGCGCCTACTTTGCCGAGCATTTTTTCATGCACAGCCGGGGCAACCGGCAAGGCCACGCAGGCGCTGGCGCCCATGGGCATGGCGCGCCAGATCGGGTTGAAGTCGAGGTTAGTGCGCTCGTCGCTCTCGTTGAGCGCCAAGTAGCTATGCCAGCCAGCGCCATCCATTTCAAAACGCAGGCCGGCGAAGCTGGGGATAAACCGCTGGTAACCCATGGCCACGTAATCGCTGCCCAGGGAGATGCGTTGCTTGAGCTCGCCGCGCTCTTTCAGGCCAAAGGCCTCGGCAAAGCTTTCGTCGCCATTAAGCATGGCTTCCACTGCTTCGGTGGCGCCTTTGCCGAGCTTGGCGCCGTCGTAGTCGCCGTCCAGCAGCATGCTTGGGTTGGAGAGCAGCACCAGCTTGTCGCCGTAGGTAGCAAACAGCAGCGCACGTTCGCCGTTATAGCGCAGGCGGTAGAGCGGCACGGCGTCACCATCGACGCGCAGCTCAGCCACTTGGCGCAGTTGGGTGTCATCAGTGGCGACGTGGGCCAGCGGCTCCAGCAAGCGCGCCAGGCCGCCACGGTCCATCAGCACCAGGAAGTTTTTCAGCTTGCCGTCAGCACCGCGCCATAGGGCGACCTGGGCCGGCTGGTCGAGCAGTTGTTCAAGCAAGGTGTCCTGCAACTGCAGGTCGTGCTCGTAGATGATGCGCCGCAAGCTGCCGGCGATGCCGAGGCGATCCGGGTTGGCTTCGTAGTAGAACACCAGGTCTTCGGTGAGGGTGTCGCGCAACAGCGGCACGGCCAGCAGGTCTTTGGGCAGGCGGCTTAGGGATTCGCTTTCAATCAGCACTTGCGGGTGTTGCAGGTCCAGTTGCAGCTCGCTGTTGTCAGCCAACTCGCGCGGCGGCTGCATATGGCTCTGCCACCAACCAAGCAAGCCGGCACCGGCGGCCAAGGGCACAGCAATCGCCAGGGCGATCAGCAGGCGACGCTTGCGGCCTGGCGCGCCAATGGCGGCGCCATCCTGGGTAGTGTTGGCTGCGCTGTTCTCACTCATGTATCCAAACCCCAATTCGTCCGTGCGACGGTGCTATTTAGTAGGTGCAGCACTAGATGCAGCCCTAGTAGGTGCAGCGCTAATAATTGAAAGACTTGATCAGTTGCAGATCGCCAATACCGCGCAACGGCACGATAAAGGTCTCGCGTTTTTCATTCGGCGTGTTTTCGTTGAACACCAGGCTGATTTGCGCGGTGATCACTTCGTTCTGGTTACTGCCTTCGGTGAAGTTGTAACCCTGACTATTGAGGTTGCCCCAGTAGTTGACGAACACCAGGTAACGGCCGTGCAGCGGCGCGGTCATGGTGAACATCTCCGGGCCTGGGCCGTCGACGCTGTCTACATCCAGCCCACCGCCGTTGCTCATGACTGGGTCGGCCCAAAAGGCATGTTGGCCATCCGGGGTGACGACATGCAGGTCGAGCTCGGCTTTGGGGTCATCCCAGCCGAGGACAATGCGCACCCGCGCCGGGGTTTTGTTGAAATTGGCTTCGTAAAACTGCACGCGCTTGAGCGACTGACCGTCGCCACTGACCACTTCCACGCTGTTGGAGCCGGCGCCAAAGTTGTACGGGCGCACAAACTTGCCCTGCTCATCGGTGTACAGCGGCAGTGGGTTGCCGTTGACCACCAGGCGATGGGGTTGGCGAGCGCCTTGCAGATTTTTCAGGGTGCCTTGGATCAGGCTGCGGCCGCGTTGGGCGCCGCGATCTATAGGGGGAGTTGGGTACGCCACACGTGCGTCGTCCGAGCGCTCCAGTAAACCGGAGTAACGCCAGCCAGCAGTCGGCCCTTGCAGCTCGACAGAGGGTTCAGCCATGGCAGGAGAAACCAGTAACGCCAGGCAGAGAGACAACAGGGGGCGCATGCATAATCCCTTGAACGCGCGAAAAGAGCGGCAAAGGTAAGCCTTGGCTCGCGGCCTGACAATGGCCTTGCGACACAATTTGTAAGAGTTACCAAATAGCGCACAGCCATTGCGAGCAGCGCCTTACATCCAGCCGCCCCATTGCAGGAAAACGATGCCGATATTGGTGGTAATGGCCGCTACCAGGGTGGTCATTACGATGATCGACGCGGCCAGCTCGTGATTACCATTGGCCGCCTTGGCCATAACAAAACTGGCCGCTGCGGTCGGGCTGGCAAAGTACAAAAACAGCACGCCCAGGTCGGCGCCACGAAAACCAAAAGCAAACGCGCCGGCAGTAGAAATGATCGGTAACCAGACCATCTTCATCAGGCTGGCGCTAACGGCCAGCGCCCCGCTCTTACGCAACGACGCCAGCGACAAGGTGCCGCCGATACAAATCAGCGCCAACGGCATGGTCAGTTGCGCCAGGTATTCCCCCGAGGTGATTAACCACGCCGGCAAGCCAATCTGCCAATAGGCAAAGGGAATGGCCGCCAGCACACCGATGATCAACGGGTTACAGATAATGCTTTTACTGATGCTCCACACATCGGACTTGGCGCTGGGGCTGTAAATCGCCAGCACGATGGCGGACAGGCTGTTGTAGGAGAGGATCACCACACCGGCAAGAATGCCGCCCAGCGACAAGCCGTAATCGCCATACAAACTGGTGGCCAGCGCTAAACCGATAATGCCGTTATTGCCGCGAAACGCGCCCTGGGTATAAACGCCGCGATCGGCCAATGGCACGCGCCAGATCGCCCAAGCCCAGGCCAGCAAAAAGCCAACCACGGTGGCCAACACGAAATAACCGAGCACTGCAGGCTGCAACGCCGTGCGCAGGTCGGCATGCAAAATGGCCAGAAACAGCATGACCGGCATGCTGACGTTAAACACCAGTGCCGAGGCGGTATTAATAAAGTTGCCGTCGATCAACGCCAAGCGCTTGAGGAAAACGCCAAGAAACAGCATGGCAAACACCGGCATGGTGATGCCGAAAGTGGCGGCGATAATCGCGAACATGGGGAGCAGAACCGAGCGGGCGTCGTTAGGAGGCTAATGATAAGCCAGGAAAGCAACCAGCGCGACTTGGGTTTTGTCGGTAATAGCCTGGCGATAGCCGCTGCAAGCGGCCTTTCGCCACAGCGCTTAGCGCGTGCCGCCTTGCGCCAGGCCAAACATAAGCAGCAGTAAGTCCTGATCCGGACGCACAGCAGACAGCTTGGCCTTAAGGTTTTTTGGCATCGAGCATTCCTGCTTTGCCAACTTCCCATCAACTTGGGAGGACAAAACCGCCGGCCCCGGCTCATGCCAAGCGGCTGCCGCCAGTGACGCCACACCCAATGCGCCGATGAGGAATATACCTCGTGCAATATCTAGCTTCATGTCACAACCCTTTGATAGCGCTGCCAAACGCTGTGGAATGACCATAGATAACATGCTGCCAGTCTGCATCGCTCCACGACGAATGGCGTCTTAGCTGACGCAAATCGTGACGAGCGGCTTGCTTACGGGTAAGACGTGGGCGGGATTTTTCCAGGTCAAGCACGCCAACCTCAAAGGTGGCCTGCTCGCCTTCGCCGTCCACACGAATAAATACGTGCTTGGAGTACAAGCAGTTGTGCTGCCAGCGCACGTTGTTCATCCGCGCGATCATCACGCCAACCGCCTCCATCACCTTTTGATGGAAAGCCTCGCCATGACGCTCGCGACCACCACTGGCTCGCCACTGGTCAATCTCGATAAAACCTTTGAAGTCTGCCGTGACCAACAACGCTCGCCAAATATTGTCAGCGTCTCGCGCGGCGCCGCAGTAAACCACTTGCGGCACGTTAACGCCGATACGTTTCAGGCGTGTTAAGGCGCGCAGCTCACGCAAAACGGTGGGGCGACCAAACGGATGCAACAAGCTGCGGTAGATATGGCCGACTTGACGCTTGGCATATAACAGCTCGCCGCTCTGGTTACGAATACGCTGTACACCACTGCAGCCGCCACGACGATTATTGGGTTCTTCCACCCATTCACCCTGTTGTTGCCACCATTGTTCAAAGAGGCCAGGTGTTGGCGAATGCAGCGCTAAGGTCATACGAGAGTCCTGTACGGAAGATATAAAGCAGCCACCTGAAGCAGATGACGATATCCCTATAAAAGCCTGGGAAGGCTCAGACATAGTCGAGAGAGTTGTTGTAAGACTCGACCGACACGGAATGTAACAGCCTTTGTCTGCACATTGGAGGCCAAGTTCCGAAATTTCCTGCCAAACGTCGCCTAATTCCCGACTTTACGCTGCAAGCCCTTTAGTTCGCGGGTTGCGCCAATAGCACTTTAAAACAGCAACCGCTCGGCTGCGCTGCACGCAGGCTGACCGCCCAGCCCTGACTCGCACAAATACGTTGCACCAATGACAAGCCCAGGCCCAAACCGTCGCCACGCTGGCTGTCGCCCCGCACAAACGGTTGGAACACCGCCTCACGCTGGTCTTCCGGAATACCCACGCCGGTGTCCTCAACCATAAAACCCTCGGCGATCAAGGTCAGGCTGATATGACCGCTGTCGGTGTAGTGCAGGGCATTGCGTAACAGGTTGCCCATCACCGTGCGCAGAAAGGTCGCATTAAATTCGCCAGGCATGACCGCCTCGACGTGGTAATGCAACGTCAGTCCTTTGCTCTCGATAGGCGTGCGCCACTGCTCGAGCAGTTCATAGGCGGCGCTTTCAATGCTTATGGTAGGAATCTGGCTGGCGTCAGTGTTTTGCGCCCGGGCCAGCAGGAAGAAGGTTTGCACCAGCGCGCGCATATCTTCACACGCGCGGGAAATACGCTGCACTTGAGCGCGGGCGCGGTTGTCGAGGTTGGGGTTTTCCAGCAGTAGCTCGCAGGAGCTGGCGAGCACCATTAGCGGCGTGCGCAATTCATGGCTGACGTCGCTGGTAAACAGCCGTTCGCGGGTCAGCGCATGGCGCAGCAGGCCCAGGGTGGTGTCGAAGGCGGCGGCTAACTGCCCCACCTCATCGGCGGCGTAATCCGGGGCCAAGGGTGGCGCCATTGCCAGCAGCTGATCGGGGTGACGCACCTGCCGCGACAGGCGCACTACCGGCTCAATCACTTTGCGGGCGAGGAATTGCCCAAGGAATACGGCCAAGGCCACACACAGCACAAAGCCGATCCACACCGTGGTGTAAAGCGTGCGCTCGCGCTCCTCAAATTCACTTTGGTCTTGTAGCAACACGTATTCCTGGCCAGCCACGATGCGCACAAAGACGTGGTAAGACAGGTCACCGCGAAACACCTCGTGGAAACCCGGCTCCATACCCTGCAAATAATCCGGCAAAGCAAAGTCGCCATGGCCGCCGCTGAAGTAAAACAACTGGTCGGGTTCGGGCTGATTGCGCCAGTCATCCATGCTGTCCATGTGCAGCAAGCGATCCAGATCGCCGCTGAGTACGCCGGAAATCAGCTTTTCCTCGAGCATATGCACAGCCACATAGATACCGGAGGCAAAGGCCGCCGCCACCAACGTGGTCATCAACACAAAAGCAATCACGATGCGCCGTGACAGGCTCTGCTTAAACTCCATCGACAACGTCCACCAATCGGTAGCCCACGCCATGGACCGTCTGCAGCAGCGGCTTATCGAACGGCTTGTCGATTACCTGGCGTAGCTGGTGAATATGGCTGCGCAAGCTGTCGCTGTCCGGGCAGTCATCGCCCCACAAGGTTTCTTCCAATACTTCGCGGCGCAGCACGTGGGGGCTTTTTTGCATCAGCGCTTGCAGCAGCTTGAGGCCGATGGGGTTGAGCTTTAGCGGTTTGCCGGCGCGATTGACTTGCAGGGTATCGAGGTCATAACGCAGGTCAGCAACCTGCAACTCGCGGCGCCCGCCGCCTTGACTGCGGCGCAGCACAGCCTCAATTCGGGCAGCCAGTTCGGATAACGCAAAGGGCTTAAGCAGATAGTCGTCGGCGCCGGAGCGGAAACCCTGGAGGCGGTCGTCAAGTTGGTCACGGGCGGTGAGCATGATCACTGGCGTATCGCGGCGGGCATCCTCGCGCAGGCGCTTACACAAGGTGTAGCCGTCCATACCGGGCATCATGATATCCAGCACGATCAGGTCGTAGTGCTCGGTGGCCGCCAAGTGCAAACCGGAAAGCCCGTCCTGCGCGCAGTCCACGCTATAGCCCTTCATGCCGAGGTAGTCGGCGAGGTTAGCGAGGATATCGCGGTTGTCTTCAACCAATAAAATGCGCATGGGTGCTCCTTGAGGCGGGCATAGCGGACGGCGGGCGACGCGGCGTCTGGGGCGCGACATTACCCGAACATTGCTTGATTGAAGCGGCTTTCACGTTTTTTTCACAGGTGTTTCACAGCCAGCTGACGACTAAACTCCGAGCATGCACGCTACCTTATTAGCGTCTGGACGCAGCATGTCATCGCACACCCGCTCGACTTTCTCGGCCCCATTGAACCTGCGCCTGGCGCTGGGCATTCCCCTGACCATTGCGGCACTGCTGCTATTAATAGAACCCACCCGCCTGGACTTTGCCCTGGCCAACCTTATGTACACGCCGGGGGTGGGGTTTGTTGGCAGACATAGCGCTTTTCTTGAAGACATCCTCCATGACCGCGCCAAGCAGGCGGTTATTATTTTTGGCGTGTTATCGATCGTAGGCTTTATCGGCAGCTTCTTTGTCCCCCGCCTAAAACCGTTGAAACGCGAACTGGGCTTTCTGGTTCTGGCCATGGGCTTATCCACTGCCTTCGTCACCCCGATGAAAGCGGTTACCGCCGTGCAATGCCCCTGGAGCCTCAGCCAATTCGGCGGCCAGGAAACCTACAGCCCGCTGCTCAGTCACCGCCCTGCCACCGACAAACCCGGCCGCTGCTGGCCAGGAGGCCATGCGGCCGCAGGCTTTACTCTGTTTGCCCTGTACTTCGTCTGGCGCGACCGCAGACCGCGTCTGGCCAAAGCCGGTTTTATATTCGCCCTGACCCTTGGCACCGTGTTCTCCATCAGCCGTATGCTGCAAGGCGCGCACTTTTTCTCCCACAACCTGTGGACGGCGGTGTTTTGTTGGTTGATTTGTTTGGGCTCGTATTACGCCGTGTTGTACCGGCCCGAGCGGGTCGCGCAACGTAACGCCATCGCCGCTCAGTAGGGTTAGGCAAACCTCGGCCTGGCTTTTGATTGCTGCCATTTCAACGCGGCAATGCCGACGCGCAGCGGATCGCCGAGCCATAAAAAAGCCCCGCACTAGGCGGGGCTCTTTTTATAGCGAGAACAGCACTTACATCATGCCGCCCATACCACCCATGCCACCCATGTCTGGCATACCGCCGCCAGCCGAAGGCTTGTCTTCCACGATTTCAGCAATCATGGCTTCGGTGGTGATCATCAAGCTGGCGATCGAGGCCGCGGCCTGCAGAGCAGAACGGGTCACTTTGGCCGGGTCGAGGATACCCATTTCGATCATGTCGCCGTATTCGCCGGTGGCAGCGTTGTAACCGAAGTTACCGGAACCCTGCTTAACCTTGTCGACGACTACGCTTGGCTCGTCGCCGGAGTTGGAAACGATCTGACGCAGCGGTGCTTCAACAGCACGACGCAGCAGCGCGATGCCGACGTCCTGATCGGCGTTGTCGCCTTTCAGTTCGCTGATTGCTTGCAGAGCGCGCACCAGTGCCACGCCACCGCCAGGTACCACGCCTTCTTCAACGGCTGCGCGGGTAGCGTGCAGGGCGTCTTCAACGCGGGCTTTCTTCTCTTTCATTTCCACTTCGGAACCGGCGCCAACCTTGATCACGGCAACACCGCCAGCCAGTTTGGCCAGACGCTCTTGCAGTTTTTCACGGTCGTAGTCGGACGAAGTGTCTTCAACTTGTTTGCGGATCTGCGCAACGCGGCCTTCGATATCAGCCTGAACGCCTGCACCGTCGATAACGGTGGTGTTTTCTTTGCTGAGGATCACGCGCTTGGCATTACCCAGGTGTTCCAGGGTAGCGCCTTCCAGGCTCAGACCGATTTCTTCGGAAATCACGGTACCGCCAGTCAGAACGGCGATGTCTTGCAGCATGGCCTTGCGACGGTCGCCGAAGCCTGGTGCTTTAACAGCAGCGACTTTAACGATGCCGCGCATGTTGTTCACAACCAGAGTCGCCAGGGCTTCGCCTTCAACGTCTTCCGCCACGATCAGCAGCGGACGGCCAGCTTTGGCAACAGCTTCCAGCACCGGCAGCATTTCGCGGATGTTGGAGATCTTTTTGTCGACCAACAGGATCAGCGGGCTGTCGAGCTCGGCAACCATGGTGTCTGGCTTGTTGATGAAGTACGGCGACAGGTAGCCACGGTCGAACTGCATGCCTTCAACAACCGACAGTTCGTTTTCCAGGCCCGAGCCTTCTTCAACGGTGATCACGCCTTCTTTGCCGACCTTTTCCATTGCCTGGGCAATGATGTCGCCGATGGAGCTGTCGGAGTTGGCGGAGATGGTGCCGACCTGAGCGATTGCCTTGGTGTCAGCGCATGGCTTGGACTGAGCTTTGAGCTGAGCAACGATGGCGATGGTCGCCTTGTCGATGCCGCGCTTGAGGTCCATTGGGTTCATGCCAGCAGCAACAGCTTTCAGGCCTTCGTTAACGATGGACTGAGCCAGAACGGTAGCAGTGGTAGTACCGTCACCGGCGTCATCGTTAGCACGGGAAGCAACGTCTTTAACCAGCTGCGCGCCCATGTTTTCGAAACGGTCTTTCAGTTCGATTTCTTTGGCAACGGAAACACCGTCTTTGGTGATGGTCGGAGCGCCGTAGCTCTTCTCGATGATCACGTTACGGCCTTTCGGGCCGAGAGTCGCTTTAACCGCGTCAGCCAGAACGTTTACACCAGCCAGCATTTTTTTACGGGCGGAGTCGCCGAATTTAACTTCTTTTGCAGCCATGATCGTTATTCCTCAAATCTGTTTCGGTAGCGGAATTCTTAGCGCAGAGCGCCGAGCGGAAAATCAGCCTTCAACAACGGCCAGGATTTCGTTCTCGCTCATAACCAGCAGATCTTCGCCATCAACCTTGATGGTGTTGCTGCCCGAGTAAGGGCCAAACACCACTTTGTCGCCGACTTTAACGGCCAGTGGGCGCACTTCACCGCTGTCCAGCAAACGGCCGGTACCTACAGCGAGGATTTCGCCACGGTTCGGCTTTTCAGCAGCCGAGCCTGGCAGAACGATGCCACCAGCGGTTTTGGTTTCTTCTTCGCTGCGACGGATTACGACGCGGTCGTGCAGAGGACGAAGCTTCATTGTCGATCTCTCCCAAGTAATGTGGTTAAAGCCGCCGGTTTTCTACCGGCTGGTTGATTGCTATCCGGCGTGGCCGGTCGTGCGCCGCAGGGCGGCAACACGGAATACTGACTGTCGGTAACGACAGAGACCTTGCGGTGACCACTACATAGGGGCGGGGAAAGGGATTACAAGGGCGGGGTTTAAAAATTTTTCCTACAGCCATTGCCGGTTATGGACGCTCAGGCGAGCGCCCATCGGCCCTGCGGGGTTATTGCGGGTCGCGGTGCTCGAACTCGCCTTCGATCACATTCGGGCGGTGGGCGCCGGAGCGCGCTTGCAGGTCGTCGGCAAAGGCGCGTTGACGCAAGGCTTGGTCAGCGGCGCGCTGGCGCAACTTGCCGACCAGCAAACGGCGGGTAAAGGGGAACAGGCACAGCAGGCCGAAAATATCGCTGATAAAGCCCGGCAACAGCAGCAAGCCACCGCCGACCGCAATCAACAGCCCTTCCAGCATTTCCTGTTCCGGCAATTCGCCGCGGGCCAAGCGCTCACGTGCACGCCAGGCAGTGGCAACACCGGCCACCCGCAGCAACACCGCGCCAAGCACGCCGCTGCCGATGATCAGCAGCAAGGTCGGCAATACGCCAATCACGCTGCCCACCGTGATCAGAACCGACAGTTCGATAAATGGAAACAGCAGCAACAAAAACAGAAAAGCACGCATCAATGGAATTCCTCAGTGCGACAGGCACGTCCTCAGCGCTTAGGTGGTGCTGACGCGCATTTAATTCAAGCAGAAGCTGGCGCAGCTTGCGGCCAAACCTCAGCGCGCGCCAGCACTACCAAGGCCTGGCGCACTTCCAAGGCAGTGTTACAGGATGTTGGAAAGGGCAGCCAATGCAGGCCTTGGCCAATGCGCAGGTGGAAGCCTTCGCTATCGATACCGGCCATCTGCGCCGGTGCATGGGTCGGCAAACCGGCCAGCTCAACGTAGTGGGCAATGGCGTTGGCGTGGTCGCTGTTCATATGCTCGACCATGCTCAACTCGCCCTCGCCAGCGAATGGGTTCGCCAAGGTCACCTGATCGACCCAGTGAATCGCCCCAAAACCACCGATAAAGCGTGAGCGCACCGGCTCCAACACCCAGAAGTCAAAGTCGTGGGCCTGGTGATAGCCCTGGGATTCAGGAAAGTAGCGGTAATAACGCTCGGCCGCCGCGGCGATCGCGGCGTCATCGGTAAGCTGACGCGCCTGCGCCAGCACGGTGAGACGGCCAACGGCCTGCACATCTTCGGCGCCACGCTCCCCCACCAGCAGCGAGCACTTGGGCTCAACGTGCAGGTTATGGGTGTGTTGCGCGATGCGGCTGATCAAAATCAGCGGGTGGCCTTGGGCGTCCAGACAGTAGGGCACCACCGAGCCGAAAGGGTAACCAGGCATGGCCTTGGACAAGGTGGAGAGCGCTCCACGGTATTCCTTGAGTAGCAATTCTCGGGCATGCTTGCCAGCTTTCACGCTCACCTTATGACTCCTCGTTGCAGATTCGTCTCGAAGACGGACAGGCGCCCAGCTTAACGGCTGCATGCGCCAACGGGGTAACAACAACACGTTTCGGGTGCGGGAAAACGCTCAAGCCCGGCCTTGCCATCTACTTATTAGGTGACAAGACCTGATGCGGCGGCCCTCGCCACTCGACCTTTGGGGATGTGGTTATGGAACTGAAAGACAAAGTCATCGTTATCACCGGCGGCGGTCAAGGCCTCGGCCGGGCCATGGGCGAATACCTGGCCGCGCGCGGTGCCAAGCTGGCGCTGGTCGACCTTAATCAGGAACGCCTGGACGAAACCGTGGCCGCCTGCAAAGCCGCTGGTGGCGACGCCCGCGCCTACCTGTGCAACGTCGCCAACGAAGAACAAGTGGTGCACACCGTGGCCCAGATTGCCGAAGACTTTGGCGCCATCAATGGCCTGGTCAACAACGCTGGCATCTTGCGCGACGGCCTGACCATCAAGGTCAAAGACGGCGAATTGACCAAGCTGAGCCTGGCGCAGTGGCAGTCGGTGATCGACGTTAACCTGACCGGCGTATTCCTGTGCACCCGTGAAGTGGCGGCGAAAATGATCGAGCTGAAAAACCAGGGCGCGATCATCAACATCTCTTCCATCTCCCGTGCCGGCAATATCGGCCAAGCCAACTACTCCGCTGCCAAGGCGGGCGTCGCGGCAGATACCGTGGTGTGGGCGAAAGAACTGGCGCGCTACGGCATTCGTGTTGCTGGCGTTGCGCCGGGCTTTATTGAGACCGAAATGGTCGCCAGCATGAAACCTGAAGCCCTGGAAAAAATGACCTCGGGCATTCCGCTCAAGCGTCTGGGCCAACCGAAAGAGATTGCCCACTCGGTGGCTTATATCCTCGAGAACGACTACTACACCGGTCGCATCCTCGAACTGGATGGCGGTCTGCGCCTGTAATCGCAGCCCCAATAAAAAGCCCCGCCATGTGCGGGGCTTTTTGCTTTTTCTCTGTTGCAGGGTGTGCGGTGCGCGCCAAGCAATATCGGGGAAATCGCTGGTGCGCGCAGCACACCCTACGGGGTGAAAGCCGCAAGCTCTCGCTTACCAGCCCACACCGAAGCCCACGCTATAGCGGGTTTCGTCCAGCTCGCCTTCTTTAGCGCCGCTAACGATGTTCTTTTCCGCCTTCAAATTAAGCGAAGCCCAGTCGGTG
>NZ_JBBNAH010000151.1:0-1352 GCF_037994325.1 Pseudomonas sp. | reverse complement strand
CCGGCGAAGGCGCGATCAAACAGGGCGGCGTCAATGCCGGCGTTTAATGCATCGCTGCGCAACTGCGCACGCCATTCTTCAAAAGTTAACGTCGGCAACGGTGCTGCTGGCTGGGTGGGCGTAGTAGCCGGGGTCAGGGCAGTGGCAGGTACAGCAGAAGGTGTTGGCTGTGGCGCTTGTGGGGCTTCGGCGCAGGCGGTGAGCAAGTTGAGGTGAAAGCTCAGTGCGGCGCAGGCCAGGGTGCGCGGTGACAGGTTAAGCATTAGCGGGTCTCAGAACTTTGATCAGCGGCCACCTTAACACGCTGACAGGAGTGAGCGCCCTCAGGCTGGTAGAAACCCGCTGGCAAAAAAGCAGCGCCCCAAAAAGACAGAAGCCCCCCAGTTTTGCTGGGAGGCTTCGCGGCGGTAGCTGCCTTTGCCTTTCTTTGCCTGTTCCTGGCGGCTGCGGAACAGCGGTTGGGCAATGATGGATTTGGCTTTATTGGGGCGTTTCTTGGATTTGGCCATGTCAGTCCTCGAGCGGGGCGGGAGGCTGTTAAAGGAGGCCCCGCGGCGCGGATCATCGGCCTGTCGCGACCCGCTGTCCAGTCCCGTTTATCACTCCTGGGGAAGCGACAAACGTTGCCCGGCGAGCAGCAAGGTGATGCGGCTGATCTCCAGCCAAGGATCGCCAGCGGCTTGGCCTTTGATCTGCGCATCGACGCGCTGGGCGTCTTGCAGCATTTTGTTCCAGCGCGCTACGGGGTGGCGTTGCAGGGCTTTGCTGACCAACGGGCGGCGCTTGTCCCACACTGGCGGCCGCGCTTGGCTAAAGGCTTTTTCCAGGGGGATGCCTTGACCGTATTGCTGGGCAATGGTCGCCAACAAGCGTATTTCGCGAGCCAGGGCCCAGAGCACGACGGTGCTATCGACGCCTTCGCCGCGCAGCCCTTCGAGGGTGCGTAACGCATGGGTGGCTTCGCCATTAAGGGCGGCATCAATCAGGCCGAATACGTCGTAGCGGGCGCTGTCGGCAACCGCTGCTTGCACGGTGCTGATGTCGATCTGACTGCCCTCGGCGAGCAGCTTGAGCTTCTCGATTTCCTGCGCAGCTGCCAGCAGGTTGCCCTCGACCCGGGCGGCAATCAGATCCACCGCTTCCTGAGTGGCATTCATGCCGGCCTGGTTCATACGCTGGCGAATCCACTGCGGCAACTGATGGGCATCCACCGGCCAGATCTGGATAAATTGCGCATTGGGCCCATCGATAACCGCTTTGGCCCATTTGGTTTTCTGCGTGCTGCCATCGAGCTTGGGCAGGCTGATCAACAACAAGGTGTCTTCCGGCGGGCGCGCCACATATTCGAGCAG
>NZ_JBBNAH010000150.1:0-4524 GCF_037994325.1 Pseudomonas sp. | reverse complement strand
CGTGGAAGTCCAATATGCACCTAGTCATCCGCTGCATGTGCAGCCGGGTGGCGTTCTCGCCGGCCTCGGCTTGCCGGATGAGATTCGCGTCAATTCCATTCATGGCCAGGGCGTTGATCGTCTGGCGCCGGGCCTGCGTGTAGAGGCTCTGGCACCTGACGGACTGATCGAAGCGATCTCGGTCGAAGGAGCTCAGAGCTTTGCCCTCGGGGTGCAGTGGCATCCAGAATGGCAAGTACGCTCCAACCCCGAATACCTCGCCCTCTTCCAGGCATTTGGAGATGCCTGTCGCAAGCGCGCGAGTCAACGCTGAGCTTAGCTATATAGCTAAGTTTTCAATCCCCCCTGAGGTCTTTATGAGTCCCAAACTCGACCAACTCACCAGTTGGCTGAAAGAGCGCAAGATCACCGAAGTTGAGTGCTTTATTAGTGATCTAAGCGGTATTTCCCGCGGCAAAATTGCACCAACCAACAAGTTCATCGATGAGAAGGGCATGCGTCTGCCTGAGAGCGTGCTGCTGCAGACCGTCACCGGTGACTACGTGGAAGACGACATTTATTACGACCTGCTCGACCCGGCTGACATCGATATGATCTGCCGCCCGGACGAAAATGCCGTGTTCCTCGTACCTTGGGCGATTGAGCCTACCGCGCAGGTGATTCACGACACCTACGACAAGCAAGGCAACCCGATCGAGTTGTCGCCGCGCAACATCCTTAAGAAGGTACTCAAGCTCTACGCCGAAAAAGGCTGGCAGCCGATTGTGGCGCCGGAGATGGAGTTCTACCTGACCAAGCGCAGCGACGACCCGGACTACCCGTTGCAAGCGCCAATCGGCCGCTCCGGCCGCGCCGAGACTGGTCGCCAGTCGTTCTCCATCGACGCGGCCAACGAATTCGATCCGCTGTTCGAAGACGTGTATGACTGGTGCGAGCTGCAAGAGCTGGATCTGGACACCCTGATCCACGAAGACGGCACCGCGCAGATGGAAATCAACTTCCGTCACGGCGACGCCCTGCACCTGGCCGACCAGATCATTATCTTCAAGCGCACCATGCGTGAAGCGGCGCTCAAACATAATGTGGCCGCCACCTTTATGGCCAAGCCCATGACCGGTGAGCCGGGCAGTGCGATGCACTTGCACCAGAGCATCATCGACATCAAAACCGGCAAGAGCATCTTCTCCAACGAAGACGGCACCATGAGCCAGCTGTTCCTGCACCACATCGGTGGCCTGCAGAAATACATCCCTGAGCTGTTGCCGCTATTCGCACCTAACGTCAACTCGTTCCGCCGCTTCCTGCCCGATACCTCGGCGCCGGTAAACGTGGAGTGGGGCGAAGAAAACCGCACCGTGGGCCTGCGCGTTCCGGATGCCTCGCCGCAAAACCGTCGGGTGGAAAACCGCCTGCCGGGCGCCGACGCCAACCCCTATATCGCCATCGCCGCCAGCTTGCTGTGCGGCTACATCGGTATGGTCGAGGAGCTCAACCCGAGTGCCCAGGTTAAAGGCCGTGGCTACGAGCGTCGTAACCTGCGCCTGCCGTTGACCATCGAAGATGCCCTGGAGCGCATGGAAAACTCCAAGACCGTCGAGAAGTACCTGGGTAGCAAGTTTGTCAGCGGTTACATCGCCGTGAAGCGTGCCGAGCACGAAAACTTCAAGCGCGTAATCAGCTCCTGGGAACGCGAGTTCCTGTTGCTCTCGGTTTAATAGACGACTCACCAGGCCCGGCACATGCCGGGCTTGTTTGAATTGAGGTTTGCAATGACTAGCCCAGTGAAGAACCCACAAACCCGCGAGTGGCAAGCGCTTAGCGCCAACCACCACCTGGCGCCGTTCAGCGACTATAAACAGCTGAAGGAGGTTGGTCCGCGCATCATCACCAAAGCCGATGGCGTGTACCTGTGGGACAGCGAAGGCAACAAGATTCTCGACGCCATGGCCGGCCTCTGGTGCGTGGCCATCGGCTACGGCCGTGATGAGCTGGCCGATGCCGCTGCCACGCAAATGAAAGAGCTGCCGTTCTACAACACCTTCTTTATGACCGCGCACCCGCCGGTGCTGGAACTGGCGAAAACCATCGCCGACCTGGCGCCTGCCCATATGAACCATGTGTTCTTTACCGGCTCGGGTTCCGAAGGTAACGACACCATGCTGCGAATGGTCCGTCATTATTGGCAGGTGAAGGGCAAGCCGCAGAAGAAAGTCATCATCGGTCGCCTCAACGGCTATCACGGTTCCACCGTGGCCGGCGCCGCGTTGGGTGGTATGCAGGGCATGCATGAGCAGGGCGGCATGCTCCCGGATATCGTGCATATCCCGCAGCCGTATTGGTTTGGTGAAGGCGGCGATATGAGCCCGGACGAGTTCGGGATCTGGGCTGCTGAACAGCTGGAAAAGAAAATTCTCGAAGTCGGCGAAGACAACGTCGCCGCCTTTATTGCCGAGCCCATCCAAGGTGCCGGTGGCGTGATTATTCCGCCTGAAACCTACTGGCCGAAGGTGCGCGAGATTCTCGCCAAGTACGACATCCTGTTCGCCGCCGATGAGGTGATTTGTGGCTTTGGCCGCACCGGCGAGTGGTTCGGTAGCGACTACTACGGCAACACCCCAGACCTGATGACCATCGCCAAGGGCCTGACCTCCGGTTATATCCCCATGGGCGGCCTGATTGTCAGCGACAAAGTCGCCGAAGTGATCAATCAGGGCGGTGATTTCAACCACGGGTTTACCTACTCCGGTCACCCGGTGGCGGCTGCCGTCGCTTTGGAAAACCTGCGGATTATTCGCGAAGAAAAGATTCTCGAGCAGGTGCGCGCAGAAACGGCACCGTATTTGCAAAAGCGTTTGCGTGAGCTGGCGGATCACCCCTTGGTGGGTGAAGTGCGCGGTCTTGGCATGCTGGGCGCGATCGAGTTGGTGAAGAACAAAAAGACCCGCGAGCGTTTCGAGGGTAAGGGCGTTGGCATGATCTGCCGCGGCCACTGCTTCAACAACGGTCTGATCATGCGCGCTGTAGGCGACACCATGATCATTGCGCCACCGCTGGTAATCAGCAAAGACGAAATCGATGAGCTGGTGACCAAGGCACGTAAGTGTCTGGACCTGACCGCCAGTGCAGTACTGAGTTAAGCGGTAAGCGGGGCGGCTCGCTCCAAGGGAAAAAACGCTCAGAGCGAGCTGAAAAGTTGTAAACCCGCGGTAGTCCTTGCCAGACTGCACGGTGCGTTGGCCAGGCTCACCGAAGGGTGGCCGCCAAGGGGCAGTAAAAATGGCCCAAAAAGCAACGCCACTGTTCGGATAACTAAATAAAACAGGAGCTGTACGCATGAAAACATTCGGCAAGTCCTTTCTCGCGTTGTCCTTGTTGGGCGTGATGGTCGGCGCGGTTCAGGCCGATGACAAAGTGCTACACGTGTACAACTGGTCCGATTACATCGCACCAGACACCGTTGAAAAGTTCACCAAAGAGACCGGCATCAAAGTGGTCTACGACGTGTACGACAGCAACGAAGTGCTCGAAGCCAAATTGCTGGCCGGCAAGTCGGGTTACGACATCGTGGTGCCGTCCAACTCGTTCCTGGCCAAGCAGATCAAAGCCGGCGTTTACCAGCCGCTTGATCGCAGCAAATTGCCGAACTACAAGAACCTCAATCCTGAGTTGATGAAGACGCTGGAAATCAGCGACCCGGCCAACAAGTTCGCCATTCCTTACCTGTGGGGCACCATCGGTATCGGCTACAACGTCGACAAGGTCAAAGCCATTCTTGGCGACAATGCACCGGTGGATTCATGGGATCTGGTGTTCAAACCCGAGAACATGGCCAAGCTGAAAGAGTGCGGCGTGAGCTTCCTCGATTCGCCTACCGAAATGCTCCCTGCTGCTCTGCACTATCTGGGCTACAAGCCTGATAGCCAAGACCCGAAAGAGCTGGCCGCCGCCGAAGCACTGTTCCTCAAAGTGCGTCCGTCGACTACTTACTTCCACTCGTCCAAGTACATCTCCGACCTGGCTAACGGCAACATCTGCGTAGCGATTGGGTATTCGGGTGATATCTACCAAGCCAAGTCCCGCGCTGAAGAAGCGAAGAACAAGGTCAACGTTGGCTACAACATTCCGAAAGAAGGCGCGGGTGCGTTCTTTGACACCGTAGCCATTCCGAAAGATGCGGAAAACCCAGTAGGCGCACACAAGTTCATCGACTTCCTGCTCAAGCCGGAAATCATTGCTGAAATCAGCGACGAAGTGTCCTACCCGAACGGTAACTCTGCCGCCACGCCGCTGGTGAGCGAAGCCATCCGTAAAGACCCAGGCATCTACCCAAGCGACGACGTAATGAAAAAGCTCTACGCGTTCCCTGACCTTCCGGCCAAGGTTCAGCGTTTGATGACTCGCTCTTGGACCAAGATCAAGTCCGGCAAATAAGCGAATCGCTGCTATGACACCTCCAGCGTTCTGCGCTGGAGGCTGTTGGCAACCAGAAGTATTGCTCAGTAGTTGAAGTGCCGAGCTCTAAGC
>NZ_JBBNAH010000149.1:0-3896 GCF_037994325.1 Pseudomonas sp. | reverse complement strand
TCATCAGATTGTTGCTGATGCACGGATTGCGGTGGGAATTTGCCGGCAAATTCACTTATTAAAAACTCTACGAAAAGCCGGGCTTTTGAAGAAATAAGTTTAGTGCTGGGATAAATCGCCCAAATGTCCCTATTTTGCTGAAGTTCAAATTCGCTCATTACGCGAACAAGTGCGCCGCTGTCTAAAGACGGTTTCGCATTCCACTGTGATATTGACGCAATCCCTAGGCCCTCTGCGGCCGCGAGGCGGACACTTTCACCGCAATTGGTTCGGAATACGTTATCCATCCGCGGCCGGCGTGCAGTGCCTGGCTCAGTGAATTTCCACGGCGCTTCTTCACCCAATAAAATGCAACGGTGACCTTCCAGGTCGTCGGGGTTTCGCGGTTCACCAAAGGTGTGCAGGTAGCCCGGTGAGGCGCACAAGATACGGTGATCAGCGGCGATTTTACGGGCCACCAACGTCGAGTTTTTCAGCTCGGCTATTCGGATCGCTACATCGATCCCCATTGCGCTGAGGTCTTGCAACGAGTCCGATAAAACCAAGTTCACTTTCAGGTTAGGGTGAGCCTTGAGAAAGTTGGCAATGGCTGGAAATAAACAAATGCGCGCGAACGATCCTGGTGCCGATATTTTTACGGTTTGTTGGGGCGTGTTAGGTCCTTTGGCGATGGCAAAGTAGGCCTCATCCACCGCGCTTAAAATCTTTTGCGCGTGCGGAATAAAGGCCAAACCATCCTCACTGAGGGAAATATGCCGAGTCGTGCGGCAAAGCAGGCGCATACCCAGGGCGTTTTCTAACTTCACCAGTTTTTGACTGGCCACCGAAGGCACATAATCGAGCTCTCTGCCAGCGGCAGTTATGTTTCCCAGTTCTGCGGCCCTTACAAACAGCGCGAGTGCTTCAATATCCATCGTGGTTCCGAACGCATGTGCTCTTGATGGTTATCAAGGATTTTTAATTTTCGCTTTACCAAGACAGGGCTTGATTAGGCGGGTTTTGGTTGCTTATGCCGGTAATACGTTATCTTCGCTGCGATAGTCGTAAATAAAGAAGAGCCGGGCGCAGGTAACAGTTTCACCCCACAAGTGAAAATATTTGGCTGAACGGATTTAGCTAGCCGAATAGGGCTAAATCATTCGCCACTTGGTTAAACCAAACGGTCAGAATGGAACAGGTGCGCAGTGCCGCCGCTTAGTTAAGCCGATGAAATAGTCGCGTAATTACCCGAATTTTCTGCTTTCAAACCATGCCAATAGCCTATGGCAGCGCTGAAATTGGTTGTACCGTTCAGGCTGTAGGCAAACAGCGAGAGTGTGCGGCGCGGCTGGATGACGGTAAAATATTTCAGTGAATCATTTGGTTATGGCTTTGATCAGCCTATTAGGACGAGGATTACATTTTGGCTCAATACGTCTACACCATGCATCGGCTGGGCAAAGTAGTGCCGCCGAAGCGGGAAATCCTTAAAAACATTTCTCTGTCTTTTTTCCCTGGCGCCAAGATCGGCGTACTCGGCCTTAACGGTTCGGGTAAATCCACCTTGCTGAAAATCATGGCCGGCGTTGACACCGAGTTCAACGGTGAAGCGCGCGCCATGCCCGACCTGAACATCGGCTACCTGCCGCAAGAGCCGCAGCTGGACCCGGAAAAAACCGTGCGCGAAGTGGTGGAAGAAGCCGTTAGCGTGATCAAAAACGCCCAGGCGCGCCTGGACGAGGTGTACGCCGCCTACGCCGAGCCAGACGCCGACTTTGACGCCCTGGCCGCCGAGCAAGGCAAGCTCGAAGCCATTCTGCAGGCCAGCGATGGCCACAACCTGGAACGCCAACTGGAAGTTGCCGCCGACGCCCTGCGTCTACCGGCCTGGGACGCCAAAGTGGTGCACCTCTCCGGCGGTGAAAAACGCCGTGTGGCCCTGTGCCGCCTGCTGCTCTCCGCCCCGGACATGCTATTGCTCGACGAACCGACCAACCACTTGGATGCCGACTCCGTCGCCTGGCTGGAGCACTTCCTACACGACTTCCCCGGCACCGTGGTCGCCATCACGCACGACCGTTACTTCCTCGACAACGTCGCCGGCTGGATTCTCGAGCTCGACCGCGGCGCCGGTATTCCGTACGAAGGCAACTACTCTGGCTGGCTGGAAGCCAAGTCCGACCGTTTGGCCCAAGAGTCCAAACAACAGTCGGCCCAC
Organism: Pseudomonas sp.; assembly: GCF_037994325.1. Taxonomy (GTDB): domain Bacteria; phylum Pseudomonadota; class Gammaproteobacteria; order Pseudomonadales; family Pseudomonadaceae; genus Aquipseudomonas. The sequence continues at coordinate 1,699 of NZ_JBBNAH010000149.1, read as the reverse complement.
GAAAAAGCCATGAAAGAAGAACTGGAGTGGGTGCGCAAAGGTGCCAAAGCCCGCCAGTCGAAATCCAAAGCCCGTCTGCAACGCTTCGAAGAAATGCAGTCGCAGGAATTCCAAAAGCGCAGCGAAACCAACGAAATCTACATCCCCGCCGGCCCGCGTCTGGGCGACAAAGTCATCGACTTCGTCAACGTCAGCAAAGGCTATGGCGACCGCGCGCTGATCGACAACCTGTCGTTCAGCATGCCCAAAGGCGCCATCGTCGGCGTGATCGGCGGTAACGGTGCCGGTAAGTCGACCCTGTTCCGCATGCTTATGGGCAAAGAAACGCCGGACTCGGGCAGCATCGAAGTCGGTGAAACCGTCAAGCTGGCCTGCGTTGACCAGAGCCGCGACGACCTCGACGGCAACAAAACCGTATGGGAAATGGTTTCCGATGGTTCCGATATGATCAAAATCGGCAACTACGAGGTGCCATCGCGCACCTACGTAGGCCGGTTTAACTTCAAAGGCGGCGACCAGCAGAAATTCGTTAAAGACCTTTCCGGTGGTGAGCGTGGCCGCTTGCACCTGGCGTTGACCTTGAAAGAGGGCGCCAACGTGCTGCTGCTCGACGAACCGTCCAACGACCTCGACGTAGAAACCCTGCGCTCGCTGGAAGAAGCGCTGCTCGACTTCCCAGGCGCCGCCATTGTGATCTCCCACGATCGGTGGTTCCTGGACCGCGTAGCGACCCACATCCTCGCGTACGAAGACGACTCGCAAGCAGTGTTCTTCGAAGGCAACTACACCGAATACGAAGCCGACCGCAAAAAACGCCTTGGCGATGCGGCGGCTCAGCCGCATCGGGTACGGCATAAAAAGCTGGCGCAGTAAGAAAAAACAACGGAGCCCAAGTGGCTCCGTTTTTTTATGTAGGACCTCGGTCGCGAGCCCTGCATACGCCACCGGTTTACCGTCGTCCCCGCCTTCGCGGGGATGACGACGGGAAACTGGTTACTCCTTCAAGGAGGGGACAGCAAACGTTTTATGCGTTAGCGCGAAAACCATGACCCACGTCCAACTCTGACAATCTGTTCATCGCCCCGCCAAGAACCCGCGGCAACCCTTGGATATACTCCGGGCTCGTCTGCGCAGCCTGGATCGTTTTGCGACCGGTGCTGTCAGAGCCGATGACGTGCCAGCGCCGGCACGTTCGAGAGGGATCTACACATGAGTCGCATAGCACCCCGCTGGGCAATGCTTCTGTTGGTTTTATTGGCACAGGGACACGCAATGGCATTTTCCAAGACGCTGTATCTGTTTTCTGCGGTGAACGGCATCGTTCTGCTGGATGGCAAGCCTGTACAAGGTGTTGAGGTCGTTCAGGACTACCACTGGCACTGGGGCGACAAGCAGGTGAAAAACGTCACCACCACCGATACCCAAGGCCGCTTCAGTTTCCCGGTGGTTACCGGCAAGTCGATGACTGCAGGCTTACTTCCGCACGAGCCGGTCATTGACCAGCAGATCCTCTTTTACTACCAGGGCAAGGAACACCAGGGCTGGTTTCACGCCAAGCACAACTACGAGGATCTGGGCGAATTGCACGGCCAGCCGCTCAATTTGGTGTGTGACTTGAAGGATGAGCCCGTGGGTCGTCCGGAAATCGGTAATTACGGAATTTGCGTGCTGCAAAAATAACGTCCGTGGTGCTAACCAC